>NZ_JBHVBL010000020.1:0-71779 GCF_042668165.1 Arthrobacter sp. NPDC057388 | reverse complement strand
GTCCCGCAGCCACAAGCAGCGGGACGCGGGCTGTTTTTTTCCTCTTGTCCAGCACCTCCTTTTTCCCGCCCGGCGCTTGGCCGGTAAAAATGTCAGTGGGTGGTCGGATGCTTCGGGTATGGAAAGCAGTGCAGCTGTGGAGACGATGGAGGCCATCAACGCCTCCGCTTCTTCGCTGGCTGTTTTCGTTGACCGGGCTATCGGGAACGTCCCCTTGAACGGGGTCGAGGCGCCAACCGGTCTTGATCCTTTGCGGGACCAGGCGGACGCGTACCTTGATGGGTTGGGGGAGCTGGCCAAGACGGAAGCCCGGCTTGCGGCCCTGAAGGTGCAGCTCGTCGCCGGCTACGTGAACACGGAGAAAGCCATGACGCCGCCCACCGCATCCCCGCAGGACCGCATGGTCCGAGACATGGCCATAACCGCCGAGATCGCCGGTGTGCTGACCATCAGTGAACGTGCCGCCGGCAACCTGCAGTACGAGGCCATCATCCTGACCACGGGACGGCCGCGGACCTTCTCGGCGCTGCAGGCCGGGGCAATTTCCTGGCAGCATGCCCGGATCATGGTGGACGAGACCGAGAACCTCGACCCCGCCGGCGCGGCGGCGCTGGAGGCGCATTTCCTGGACCCGGACGCCCCGAACCCGGCGCGGGGCTGCCCGGCCGGTGAGCTGGTCCCGTGCCGGTTCCGGGCGAAGGTCCGCACCTGGCGGGAACGGCATCACCCGATCAGCATTGAAAAACGCCACGCCCGCAGCGCCGCGGACCGGCGGGTTGAATACACCCCTGACAATGACGGAATGGCCTGGTTCTCGGCCTACCTCCCGGCAGCCCAGGCCGCCGGGATCTGGAACCGGGCCACGGACGCGGCCCGCCGCATGCAGGGACCGGGCGAGGCCAGGACCCTCACCCAGCTCCGCGCCGACGTCACCTCAACCTGGCTCCTCACTGCAGGCCTCGAAGCTGCGGCGGGTGGGAACACGGAGGGCGCTATCGACAGGACCCCGGACGAATTCGGTGGTGTGCCTTCACCTGCGGCGCAGGTCCTGGTCACGGTGCCGGTGTTTTCGCTGCTCGGCCTGACCGGGGAGCCGGCCATGCTGGACGGGTACGGGCCGATTCCGCCGTCCATGGCACGCGCACTCGTCGCCAACGGCGCAACCGCGTTCCACAGGGTCCTGACCGACCCGCTGGACGGCGCGCCTTTGGAGATCGGCCGTATCAGTTACCGGCTCACCAAAGCGATGCGCCAATGGCTCCGCCTCCGCGACGCCAAATGCACGTTCCCGGGCTGTAACAACCATTCTTTGGACAACGATGCCGATCACCTCCTGGCCTGGGCCCGCGGCGGGCCTACCGGAATCAGCAACCTCGGCCAATCCTGTCCAAAACACCACCGACTCAAACACAACTCCGCCTGGACACCCACCACGGCCAGCGCCAGCGCCCACGACCCGCCCGGCTGGACCTCACCAGCCGGCCGCCACTATCCCAGCGAACAACCCGACTGGGAACCACCCCACTGGCCAGCACAAATTCAGACCATGTTCGGTGACGTTGATCCGGCGGCCTAACCGTTCATGATGTCGTTGCGGCGGGCCATGTACTCCTCCATGGAGATCTGGCCGTCGCTGTACTGCTGGTCCAGCTCAGCCAGCTTCCGTGCCCGGAACCCCTGCGGAGCCGACGGCAGCGGGGGAGCCGAGGGTGAGCCGGTTGACGCCGGGTTCTGCTGCGGCTGGGGCGGGTTGGCCCGGTATTCGGCGCTGTCCTCATAGGGAACCTGTCCCTGCTGCCACGACGGTGCCCCGGCGCCGCCCGGACCCGGCTGATTCGGGTATGGCTGGCCGGGGTACGGAGGGTTGGGGTACTGCTGGCCCGGGTACTGCTGGCCTGGCTGGCCCGGGTGCTGCTGGCCCGGGTACTGCTGGTTCGGATATTCCTGGCCCGGGTAAGGGGGGTTCAGGGGCGGAAGCTCGTCCCGGCCACCGCGCTGGGGGACGCCAAATCCGCCGCTGAAGTAGTCCTGCTGCGTGTAGCCGTCCCGCGGCCGGTTGTCGGGGCGTCCCTGGAACGGGCTTCCGAAGGGACTGCCCGGCTGGTTGCCGAACTGGTCCGGCCCCTGATTCGGGAACTGGCCCGGATACTGCCCGGGCAGGCCGGGCCCCTGGCTCCGCTGCTGCATGGACCTCCGGTACATCCGCATGCCCATGGGAACCAGGACGGCCAGAATGATGATCCAGAAAAACAAGTCGAACACGGCGGGGCCCTCTCAGTGAGTCTCCGTTCCAGCTTAGTCCTGCACGGGAACGGGCCCGGGGTCCTTATGCCGAGAGCGCACACTGCCCTCCCGGCCACGCTGCCGCCCGCATTTCCGCCCAGGGACCATGTGGCTCTCCGCAGAGGCCCCGGACGTCACGCGACCGCCGGGACCCGCACTGCCGGCACACCAAGGAAAGCGCCGTACCTCGCCACGGCCACCTCCAGCGCCTGCTCGGCGGCGTTGTCCATCGGCCGGGAAGGACGGATGTCCAGCTCGCAGCGCGCCACCTCCTGCCCTCTCCTGACCAGCGAATGCCGCCACGCACCGGCCAGCATTCCGTCGCACAGGACGACATGCATGGGAGTGTCGCCAAACGGATAGGCCGGCGCTGTCCCGCCAAAATAGTGCCGTGAAACCGAATAGCCCATGATGAACTCGTCGTAGCACTGGACCAGGTCGATCTGCGGCTGCCCGTCCCCGGCCTGCCCCACGTCAGCGGCCTGCCCCGCTTCAGCGCGCGGGGCCGGTGCCTGCCCGCCGGACTCCGGCCGAAGATAGAAATCGGCGCCGTCGATGCTGGTGGCAACGATGGCGCCGGGGGCAATCTCGTCTGCCAGCGCCAAGCCCTTGCGGACATCAGCCATCGTGAGTCCGGACCAGTCGGCACAGTCCCGGACCGTTGCCGGCCCACGGCTTCCGAAGTACCTCAGTGCCAGCGCCGCCAACGATTCCTCCCGTGAAAGTGCGGCGCCAGGGCCTGCCCCGGCGACGCGCTCATCAAACGACGCATAGGTCTGCCGCAGGGCGCCGCCGGGGCTGCGGATGGGCGCACCGCTCACCAGCACCCCGCTGATCTCAGCGTGCATGATCAGGTACGCCAGTGCCAGTCCCGTGGCGGGGAAGCCTGCATCCAGCAGCCTGTCAGCCAGCTGCTCGCGCGTGAGGTGCACGTCGCCCGCCACCGACTCCGCCAGGACGTCTGCGCTCCGTAATGCTGCCTCATTATCGATCCCGGTCCTGCGGTACGTGCCGGCGTTTGCCTGGTGCAGCCGGGGTGCTGACAGGGCCCGCAGCCACGGCAGGTCGTCCCGGTGCACAAAATGCCAGGTGGGTCGCAGGATATGCGTCCGAAGAATGCTTCCTTCGGCAACCGCCTGCTCCACGCCGGCGGCCGTCGCTCCGGCCGTCCGCTGGGCCAGGGACCAGCGCGCATAGGGAAACTCCTGCGCCTGGACCGCCAGCAGGTTCTTCACGGCATCCTCCGCCGCGGCTGCCCGCGGCTCCCTCAGCTGCTGGCCGGTCAGCCGGGTCCGCAGCAGTTCAAGAGTTTCCATGCCCGACTCCGCTCCTCACCTTGGGCCGTACAGTCGCCGCCGGGGCCATAGCCGTCTCACCCTGACATGGTGTACCCCCGCCGCGTGGCTGCGCCACCGTAGGTTGTTGCCCTCGGCCAACTGTAAGAATGGAGCCATGACTTCTGCCGACTCCTTTCCTGCCCCCGTTGTTCTATGGTCCAAGCCCGAGGAAGCCAGGGCCGGCAAGCCACTGCTCGTCCTGCTGCACGGTTACGGCGCGAACGAGCAGGACCTCCTCAGCCTGGCCGACATGCTTCCGGACGAATTCGCGGTCGCCTCGGTCCGCGCGCCCATCGCCATGGGCCCGGGGTTTTCGTGGTTCCCGCTGACCGGTTCCATCGAGTATTCCGTGGACGCGGTCAAGGCCGCGTCCGGATACGTGCTGGACTGGCTGGACACGGTCAAGGACAACCACCCGTCCGTCACGCTTCTGGGCTTCTCGATGGGCATGGCAATGGCCACCACGCTGCTGCGGCAGCGGCCCGCTGACTTTGCCGCCGTCGTCGGCCTTTCAGGTTTTGTGGTCAACGCGGATTCCGACGGCGAGTTCCGGGACGCCGAACTGGACGGAACGGTGCCGCTGTTCTGGGGGAGGGACCAGCAGGATCCGGTCATCACCCCGGACAAGATCGAATACACGATGGGCTGGGTGCGCAAGCACGTGAAGCTGACCAAGGTCCTCTACACCGGCATGTGGCACGGCATCAACGCCCAGGAGATCGGCCACGTGTCCGAGTTTCTCACCCACGAGGTGCTGAAGAAGTAGCCCTCCAGCAACACAGAGCTTTACGCCACGGGGGCGCTGACCCGGACGGTCTGGCCGTTCACCGTCACCGTGTCCCCGTCGTGAAGCTGCCGGCCGCGCCGGTCATCGATCTCACCGTTGACCTTGACCAGGCCGTTCCTGATCAGCTCCGTTGCCTCCACGCCGTCCTCCACGAGGTTGGCGAGCTTCAGGAGCTGGCCCAGGCGGATCATGCTGTCACGGATGGGGATCTCTTCGATTTCCGGGTTGCTCATACCAGCAATCATGCCTGACGTAAGGTGAAACAAATGACCCATGCACCCCGGCTGCCCCTCGCCGTGGGACTTCCGATGGCTGTGGCCTCCGGGCTCGCCATTCCGGTCCAGGGGCGGATCAACGGTGCCCTCGGTGCCCGCCTCGGTGACGGCATCGCCGCGGCAGTCGTCAGTTTCAGCACCGGCCTGATCGTGATGATCATTGTGTCCCTGGCTGCCCCGCGCGGGCGGGCGGGCCTCGCGCGTATCCTGCCGGCGCTGCGTGAACGCCGCTTCCCGCCGTACTACGCGCTCGCCGGCGGCATCGGTGCCTTCTTCGTCTTCGCGCAGTCCTTCACCGTGGGGCTGCTTGGCATTGCACTCTTCACCGTGGCGACCGTCACCGGACAGACGCTTAGCGGCCTGCTGGTGGACCGGCTGGGCATCGGTCCGGCAGGCAAAAAATCCGTGACGGGCATCCGCATCATCGGCTGCGTCCTCACCATCGCCGCGGTCTCGTGGGCAGTGTCACCCCGCTTCGCCGCGGGCGGTGGTGCGGCGGGTAGCGCGGCCGGGGCCGGCAGTGCGGCAGCGGCTGGAACGGCCGACCCGGCCGCGCTGCTGCTGCCGGTCATCCTGCCGGTGCTCGCCGGTTTCCTCATGAGCTTCCAGCAGGCCATGAACGGCACCGCCACCGTGCACTACGGGACCCCGATCGCTGCCACGCTGGTGAACTTCATCGCCGGCACTGCGGTGCTCTGGGTTGCGTGGTCCATCAAGGTGGCAGTCGCCGGGCCGGCCCATCCGCTGCCGGGGGAGTGGTGGTACTACCTCGGCGGGCCCATGGGCTGCGTGTTCATCGGCCTCGGTGCGCTGCTGGTGCGCAGCCTCGGTGTGCTGGTGACTGGCCTGGGCATGATCGCCGGCCAGCTCCTGGGGTCCCTTGGCCTGGACCTGCTGGTCCCCACGCCCGGCACCGTCGTGGAGGCGGCCACGGTCCTGGGGACCCTGCTGACCCTGGCCTCCATCGTCGTGGCCACCCTGCCCTGGCCCCGGGGCGCATTGCGGAGGTGAAGCGCGCCTTGCGGAGGTGAAGCGCTCCTCGCGGAGGTGAAGCGCGCCTTGGCATGAGGGTGCCGAGGGGGCGAGGGGCGCCCTGCGAGGCTGCTGCCGGTAGGCTAGGACTCGCAGCTTCCTGCACAGTTTTCCCTTGCACACGCCCCCGCGCGGCATCCAGCCGTGGTCCAGGGGCCAGAGACACCGCGGACCGCACCCAGCGGCCCTGTAGAAATTGGAGTTCCCATGGCAGCAAAATCCGTCCTCGACCAGGTCATTTCCCTTTCCAAGCGGAGAGGTTTCGTTTTCCAGGCCGGCGAGATCTACGGAGGCTCGCGTTCCGCTTGGGACTACGGACCCCTCGGTGCCGAGCTGAAGGAAAACATCAAGCGCCAGTGGTGGCAGTCCGTGGTGCGCGGCCGCGACGACGTGGTGGGCCTGGACTCTTCCGTGATCCTGCCCCGCCAGGTATGGGAAGCCTCCGGCCACGTCGAGGTCTTCTCCGACCCGCTGGTGGAGTGCCTCTCCTGCCACAAGCGCTACCGCGCCGACCACCTCGAAGAGGAATACGAGGAGAAGAAGGGGCGCCCGGCCGAGAACGGCCTCAAGGACATCGCCTGCGCCAACTGCGGAACCCGCGGTGAATGGACCGAGCCGCAGGAATTCTCCGGGCTCCTGAAGACCTTCCTGGGCCCGGTGGCCAGCGACGAGGGCCTGCACTACCTGCGTCCGGAAACCGCGCAGGGCATCTTCGTGAACTTCAACAACGTGCTCACTACCTCCCGGAAGAAGCCGCCGTTCGGCATCGGCCAGATCGGCAAGTCCTTCCGCAACGAGATCACGCCCGGCAACTTCATCTTCCGCACCCGCGAGTTCGAGCAAATGGAAATGGAATTCTTCGTGGAGCCGGGCACGGACGAAGAGTGGCACGAGTACTGGATGAAGGAGCGCATGGCCTGGTACACGGGCCTGGGCATCCGTGAGGAGAACCTGCGTTTCTTCGAGCACCCGCAGGACAAGCTCAGCCACTACTCCAAGGGCACCACGGACATCGAGTACCGCTTCGGCTTCCAGGGTTCCGAGTGGGGCGAGCTGGAAGGCATCGCCAACCGGACCGACTTCGACCTCTCCACCCACGCCAAGGCCTCCGGCACGGATCTCAGCTACTTCAACCAGGCCACCAACGAGCGCTACACACCGTATGTGATTGAGCCCGCCGCCGGCCTGACCCGCTCCTTCATGGCGTTCCTCATCGACGCCTACACCGAGGATGAGGCCCCCAACGCGAAGGGCGGCGTGGACGTCCGCACCGTGCTCAAGCTTGACCCGCGGCTCGCCCCGGTCAAGGCTGCCGTGCTGCCGCTGAGCCGCAACGAGGACCTCTCCCCGAAGGCCAAGGATCTCGGCGCGCAGCTGCGCAAGAACTGGAACATCGACTTCGACGACGCCGGCGCCATCGGCCGCCGCTACCGCCGCCAGGACGAGATCGGCACCCCGTTCTGCATCACGGTGGACTTTGACACGCTCGAGGACCAGGCGGTCACCATCCGTGAACGCGACACCATGAGCCAGGAACGCGTCTCCCTGGACAAGGTGGAGGGCTACCTGGCCGCACGGCTGATCGGCGCCTAGCCATGGCGATCCAGTACCGCGAATGGCGCGAGGGCGATGACCTGGCGCTGCTGGAAATCTGGGGCGACCCGGAGACCGACCAGGCCGGGCAGTTCCGCGGCACCCTTGCGCCCTCCGGCAATGCGCCGTGGCGGCGCTGCATCGTGGCCGAGGACGTCGTTGACGGCGTGGCCATCCCGGTCGCCGCCGGTGTGGTCCACGAGGCCAGCCTGCACCCCGAGCGGCTGTGGGTTTATGTTGAGGTTGCCCGGGACCACCGCCGGGCCGGCATCGGCTCCACGCTGCTCATGATGCTGCGCCGTGAGGCGGAAGGATCGCCGTCGGGCGTCACCAGGCTCCGCTGCAAGGTGGAACCGGGAACTTCGGGCGCCGCCTTCGCCGAGGCGGCGGGTCTCACCCCGATCCAGCACACCAGGCTCGTCGTGGTGGAGCCGGGGGCCCTGAAGCTGCCGGTCTTCGGCGACGGATCCGAGGAGGCGGCTTCCGAGCGCATCGAGGACCTGGCCACCGGTTCCGTGGAGCTGTCCGACGTCGTGGGCCGGTACTACTCGTCCGTCCACGGCTGGGACAGCCCGGGTGAACTGGGCATCGGCACAGTGCAGCGGCTGTTCCTGGACGAGCTCAGCGGCGCCCACGGGGCAATCGTGCTGCGCTCCCCGAAGGAGAGTGCGTTCGGGTCCGGTGTACCGGCCAGCAGGAAGGGCAAGATCCAGGCTTTCGCGATCAGCTATGCGCAGCAGCATTCCGAACAGGGAGATACTGCCCATCCTTCCGATGTGTTCCTCGGGCACGAGCCGGAGCTGGGTGCGGACGAGGCGAAGGCCGCGGTCCGTGACCTGCTGGCCCTGATTGCGTATCAATACCCGGTGCTCATGGAAGTGGACGATTCAATGGCAGCGCTGCGCGCCGTCGTCGACCCCCTGATGGAAGCGGGCAAGGCCCGCCGCCAGGGCGCGGAGACGGCCGTAGTCTCCGACTGACATTTACCCCACTGAGTAGCAGATCAGGGCGTTCCCAGCATCGGGAACGCCCTGTTCTGTTACAAGCCTGATCTGCTATCTGGTTGGGGGATTTCCGTCAGGGGCTGCTGTTGTCCGGGAAGTACGACGGCGGTCCCTCGCCAGGTCGGCGGCATCGAGCCTTTGGCGTTCCGTCTCGGAGATGGCGCCCCCGCCGAGGTCGGCCGGCATCCACCACTCGCCCGGCCGCGCTGCCACGGGGAAGCTGGCGATGGCTGCGTCGATGCCAGCCTGGAGTGTTGTGCGGAGCCGGGCCGTCTCCTCGTCCGGGTCCACGCCGGCGGCCGGGCGCACTGGCTCGCCGATGTGCACCCGGACCGGTGCACGCGGGATGCGGTGCAGGGGAAGGCCGTTGCCGCGTGTCAGGATCCGGTGCGCGCCCCAGACGGAAACCGGAATGAGCGGGACGCCGGCCTCGGCCGCCATCCGCACGGCCCCGGTCTTGCATTCGCGGACCCTGAAGCTGCGGCTGACTCCGGCCTCGGGCATGACGGCCAGGTATTCACCGGCGCGCAGCCTGGCCACGGCATCGTCATACGCCGCCGTGCGTGAACCGTAGCCCACCACCACCTGGCCGGCTGCGCTGATGAAAGGACCGGCGAGCCAGTGGTCGGCGGCTCCCTGATGGATCAGGAACCGCAGCTGCCCGCGGTTGTGGGTCCAGAACACCAGCCCGGCGGCCGCGAAGTCCAGATAGCCGAAGTGGGTGATGGCCACGACTGCACCGGACCCCGGACGGACGGTCCGCCCCGTCCTGTTTCCGGCTGCGGGATCAGGCAGGTGGTCCTGCCCGGTCACCAGCAGCCGGATCCGGAACAGCCACCGCAGGAACAGCACCACCCGCACGAGGAGGCGGTAGCAGCGGTCACTGGCGGCTGGAGTCCAGGGCATGTGTTCTCCCGATTCCCACAGGACTGTTTGCTTTAGCGGGCCGGTGCTTTAGAGGAGTGCGGGCAGCGATCCGTCGGACGGCGGCAGCACCTTGTCCAGGGCTGCGGCGGCGGCCGGCACCGGCGCTGAAGACCCGGCCCCGGGGGCTCCCTCTCCGGCGAGGCCGGTCCGTTCCGCGAACGCCTTCATCAGGAACCCGGTGGCCAGCCGGTGCCACAGCCAGACCCGGCGCAGCATGAAGTGCCCCGCGCCGCGGAGCGAGACGTACCGCAGCTCCGCCGCTTCCGCGGCGGCCCGCCGCGCGAACCGCAGCGATGCCGAGGGGCTGGTCCACCGGTCCGCGTCCCCGTGCACGATGAGGACCCGCCGTCCCGCCACCGCGGCTGAGGGGGTGCCGTCATCCAGCCACGGAGCCAGCGCCACCACGGCGTCCACTCCCGGTTCGTCCGCCGCGCAGATCGCGGTGAGGCCTCCCATTGAATGCCCCAGCAGGTAGATGGGGACGCCGGGATGTTCGGCGCGGATCTTCGCCAACGCCCAGCGCGCATCCTTCAGCGGGGTCATGTCCTCGCCGTTCCAGCCGCGAACGCTGTTCCGCAGGGTCCACGCCGCCAGGCCGTGCTTCCGTCCGGCCGCGTGAAGATGGCGGGCGAACGGCACCATCCGCGCCGGGCTCAGGTGCGTCGCCTGCACGGGGTCGAAACTGTGCGACTTGCCGCCGTGGAGCACCAGGGCCACGCCGCGGGTGGGACCGGCGGGAGCCAGCACCGTCAGCACCGCCTCATGGCCAGTCCGGTGTGGGCCCGCATCCTGTGACACTTTGTCGTCCATTTATCAACCCTAAGGCGGCCGCCGTAGAGTTCAAGCATGAGGTTTAGCTGCTGATGGGTGCAGGTCACTCCCACGGTCATACAGGGCATTCCGAGCCAACGGCGCAGGCGATGGCGGCCCGCCGGAAAGCAAATCGAATTCTGGCGGCCGTGCTCATCCCGCTGACCCTGCTGACCCTAGCGGCCATGGCTGCGCTGTGGCCCTCAGGAAGCAGGGAAGGCCTGACCCTGGCCAATCCCTATGCGGCCGCACCGGGCGTGACGTTCGACACCGGGCGGATCCAGCGCGTGGTCACCGAGAGCTGCACCCCCGGCACAGCCGGTGAGAACACAGCCGGAGGTGGGAACACGGCGCAGGACGGCACCCAAAGCGGCACGGGCGGCGGTTCGCAGTGCACCTTCGCCTTCACCGAGCCGGACAAGGGCGGCAACCCGGTCAAGGTGGTGATCAACCCGGACATCGCCAAGTCGCACGGCGTGAAGGTGGGGGACAACATCCGCTACCTGAACCTGTCCAAGGCCCAGGCAGCTGCAACCGGTGCCGACGCCCCCGCGGCGCAGGGGTCGCCGTCGTACATCTTCGTGGACTTTGTCCGGACCATGCCGATCATCCTGCTGGCCATCCTGTACGCCGTCGTGGTGGTGGCCGTGGCACGCTGGCGCGGGCTGCGCGCCCTGATCGGTCTCGTCGGCGCCTACTTCGTGCTGGTCAGCTTCATGCTCCCCGGCCTCGTGGAGGGCAAGCCGCCGCTCCTGCTGGCCCTGGTGGGCTCAACCGTGATCATGATCGGGGTGCTGTACTTCGCGCACGGGTTCTCGGCCCGGACCTCGACGGCGTTGCTGGGCACCATCTTCGGGCTCGGCATCACCGCCCTGCTGGCCGCCTGGGCCACCGATGCGGCCAACCTCGCCGGCGTGGGAAGCCATGACGCCGCAACCCTGGTGAACATCTCCGACCAGATCTCCATCTCCGGCATCATCCTGTGCGGCCTCATCATCTCCGGGCTCGGCGTGCTGAACGACGTCACCATCACCCAGTCCTCCGCGGTGTGGGAACTGTACGAACTCGCACCCAACACGAGTGCCCGCAAGCTGTTTACCTCGGCGATGCGGATCGGCCGCGACCACATCGCCTCCACGGTGTACACCATTGCGTTCGCCTATGCCGGCGCGGCGCTGCCCATCCTCATCATCGTGATGCTCTACGACCGGCCGCTGGGGGAGGCGCTGACCAGCGCCGAACTGTCCGAGGAGGTCATCCGCACGCTGGTGGGTTCCATCGGCCTGGTCCTGGCGATTCCGGTCACGACGCTGATCGCCGTACTGGTGGTGAAGGCCACCGGAGTCCGGTCGGCCGAACCGTCCCGCCCCTTTGAGCCAAACCACGACGTCGACGACACCGGCGCGCTCGCGGCGGCAGCGGCGGTGGTTGCACGGGAGAAAGACGACGCCGGTCCGCCGCCGGCGACCCGGCGGGGAAGGCGTGCCGTTGAACGGGACTGAGTGGGCGGCCGTCGGGATTCTGCCCGATTTGCCGGCTTTGAGAGGATTTGCCCGGCTTTGAGACAATGGACGGGTGACTGTTGTAGCAACGCCTCCCACCCCCAGGCTGGAACTTCCGCCACTGAAACTCGGCCCCATCACCGTGGACACCCCGGTGGTGCTCGCACCCATGGCCGGAATCACCAACACTGCCTTCCGCAGGCTCTGCCGTGAATACGGCGGCGGCCTGTACGTGGCGGAGATGGTCACCTCCCGGGCGCTCGTGGAGCGGACGCCGGAATCGCTGCGCATCATCTCCCACGACGACGACGAGAAAGTCCGCTCCGTCCAGCTCTACGGCGTGGACCCCGGCACCGTCGGTGCAGCCGTCCGGATGCTGGTGGAGGAGGACCGGGCCGACCACATCGACCTCAACTTCGGCTGCCCCGTGCCCAAGGTCACCCGCCGCGGCGGCGGTTCGGCCCTGCCCTGGAAGATCGACCTTTTCACCTCCATCGTCCAGACCGCCGTCCGCGAGGCGTCCAAGGGCGGCATCCCGCTGACCATCAAGATGCGCAAGGGCATTGACGATGACCACCTGACGTACCTCGACGCCGGCCGGATCGCACGCGATTCCGGCGTTGCCGCCGTCGCCCTCCACGGCCGCACCGCGGCGCAGTTCTACTCCGGCCAGGCGGACTGGTCGGCCATCGCCCGCCTGCGTGAGGCGCTCCCGGACATCCCGGTGCTGGGCAACGGCGACATCTGGTCCGCCGAGGACGCCGTGCGCATGGTCCGCGAAACCGGCATCGACGGCGTGGTGGTGGGCCGCGGCTGCCAGGGCCGGCCCTGGCTGTTCGGCGACCTGCAGGCGGCATTCGAAGGCAGCGACAAGCGGTACCGGCCCGGACTCCGTGAGGTGGCCGAGGGCGTCTACCGGCATGCGGAACTGATGGTGGAAACCTTCGGCAACGACGAGTACAAGGCGCTGCGTGAGATCCGCAAGCACATGGCCTGGTACTTCAAGGGCTACGTCGTGGGCGGCGAACTGCGGGCCAAGCTGGCCACCGTTCCCACACTCGAGGTGCTGCGCGAACTGCTGGACCAGCTGGACATGGACCTGCCATATCCCGGCATCGACTCCGAAGGACCCCGCGGGCGGGCCGGGTCACCCAAGAAACCGGCCCTGCCCAAGGACTGGCTGCTGAGCCGCCAGCTTAACGAGGACCAGTCGCGCGATATTGCCGCGGCGGAACTGGATGTGTCCGGTGGCTGAAAGCCGGCTGGCGGAGGCCCGCACCGTGCCCCAGGCCCTGCCGGGCTACGAAGCGCACGATTCCGCCCGCTGGGTGGAGGAGCCGCCCAAGAGCACGTACCGCTCCGACTTCGAACGCGACCGGGCCCGCGTGCTGCACTCCTCGGCCCTGCGCCGGCTCGGTGCCAAGACGCAGGTGGTGGCGCCGGACACGGATGACTTTGTCCGCACCCGGCTGACGCACAGCCTGGAAGTGGCGCAGGTGGGCCGGGAACTGGGCCGCGCCCTGGGCTGCGACCCCGATGTGGTGGACACCGCCTGCCTCAGCCACGACCTCGGCCACCCGCCCTTCGGGCACAACGGCGAATCGGCGCTCAACGAGATGGCGCACGCGATCGGCGGGTTCGAGGGCAACGCCCAGACCCTGCGGCTGCTCACCCGCCTGGAGCCCAAGGTCCTCGACCGGCAGGGCAGGCCGGCCGGCCTGAACCTCACCCGCGCCAGCCTGGACGCGGCGTCGAAATACCCCTGGTCAGCCTTGGACGCCCCGGTGATCCACGGCCAGCGGACCAGCAAGTTCGGCGCGTACGAGGACGACCTGCCCATCTTCAACTGGATCCGGGAAGGCGCGCCCGAGCGGCGGTCCTGCCTCGAGGCGCAGGTCATGGATCTCGCGGACGACATCTCGTACTCGGTGCACGACGTCGAGGACGCCATTGTGGCGGGCCACTTCCAGCTGCGGTGGATGGACAACCCGGACCACCGGGCCCGCGTGGTGGGCTACGCCAAACAGTGGTACCTGCCGCACAACGAGCCCGCCGCCATCGACGCGGCCCTCGCCCGGCTGGAAGCCACCGACGTCTGGGTGCGCGAGGCGGACGGCAGCCGCAAGTCCATGGCGGCGCTGAAGGACATGACCAGCCAGCTCATCGGCAGGTTCTGCCAGAGTGCGCTGGAAACCACCCGCGCCGTATACGGCCCCGCGAACCTGACCCGCTACAACGCCGAACTCATGGTCCCGGAGGAGACCGTTCTGGAAATCGCGGTGATGAAGGGCCTGGCCACCACGTTCGTGATGACCACCGACCATCGGCAGCCGATCTACGAACGGCAGCGCGAGGTGCTGCACGCCCTGGTGTCGGCGCTGAACGCCACCGAGGACCGCCACCTCGAACCGATGTTCGCCGCCGACTGGCGCGAGGCAGCCGACGACGGCGCCCGGCTCCGCGTGGTCATCGACCAGGTGGCCTCGCTGACGGACGGCTCGGCGCTGGCCATGTACGAAAGGCTCGTGGGGAGCCTGCCGTCCCTGTGGTGATGTTGGACTCACCCGTCCACATAGGGCACGACGGCGGACGGCGGCCTCTGCGCAAGAGAATTAGGATTGCTTCGTGGCTGGGCTGATTAAACGGGAAGACATCGATGAAGTCCGCCAGCGCACGGACATCAAGGAAGTCGTTGACGGCTACGTCACCCTGAAGAGTGCAGGCCTCGGCTCGTACAAGGGCCTGTGCCCGTTCCACGACGAGCGTTCACCCTCGTTCACCGTCCGCCCGCAGGTGGGCCGCTACCACTGCTTCGGCTGCGGCGAGGACGGCGACGTCATCTCCTTCGTGCAGAAGCTGGACCACACGTCCTTCCACGAGGCCGTGGAAAAGCTGGCCGCACGGATCGGCTACGAGCTCCGCTACGAGGACGGCGGCAAGGGCCCCAGCCGCGAGGAAGTCGGCAAGCGCCAGCGGCTCCTCGACGCCCACAAGATCGCCGACGAGTTCTTCCGCGCCCAGCTGCTGACCGCCGGCGCCACCGAGGGCCGGAAGTTCCTGCAGCAGCGCGGCTTCGACCGGGCGGCCGCCGACCATTTCGGCGTCGGCTATGCCCCCCAGGGCTGGGACGCCCTGCTCAAGCACCTGCGCGGCCGCGGGTTCACCGACGCCGAACTGAAGCTCACAGGGATGTTCTCCGCCGGGGGACCCGGTAGCCAGCAGAGGATTTACGACCGCTTCCGGGGACGCCTGATCTGGCCCATCCGGGATATCGCCGGGGACACCATCGGCTTCGGCGCCCGCAAGCTCTACGAGGACGACCAGGGCCCGAAGTACCTCAACACGCCGGAGACAGCGCTCTACAAGAAGTCCCAGGTGCTCTACGGCATCGACCTCGCCAAGCGGAACATCGCCAAGGACCGCCAGCTGGTGGTGGTGGAGGGCTACACGGACGTCATGGCCTGCCATCTGGCCGGCATTCCGACGGCGGTGGCCACCTGCGGCACGGCGTTCGCCGCCGACCACATCAAGATTGCCCGGCGCCTGCTCTCCGACGACGGCAGCGGGGGAGAGGTCATCTTCACCTTCGACGGCGATGCCGCCGGCCAGAAGGCGGCCCTGCGGGCCTTTGAGGAGGACCAGCGCTTCGTCGCCCAGACCTACGTGGCGGTTGAACCCACCGGGGCCGACCCCTGCGACCTGCGCCAGACGAGGGGTGACAGCGCCGTACGCGACCTCATCGCGTCCCGGCGCCCGCTCTTCGAGTTCGCCATCCGCGCCACCCTCAGGAAGCACAACCTGGACACCGTGGAAGGGCGCGTCGCCGCACTGCGCGAGTCCGCCCCCGTGGTGGCCCAGATCCGCGACGCCGGACTGCGGCCGGGCTATGCACGGGAACTGGCCGGGTGGCTGGGGATGCCCATCGAGGACGTCACGCGGGCCGTCGGTGCCGCCGCCAAGCGCGGCGCGCCCGGGGCGGCGGGCGCGGGAACCCAGCCCGCCGGGGCTGCCGGCCGGCCCGACGGCGCCGGGTTCAACTCACTACCGGCAAGCGGCCAGAACGTGCCCGGAGTAGCCGCCCTCCCGCCGTCGGGCGTCCTCCCGTCCTTCCACCGGCCGGATCCACGGGATCCGGTGGCGTCCATGGAGCGGCAGGCCCTCGAGGTGGCCCTGCAGGAGCCTGCCATGCTGGGCGGGGCGGCCTGGGAGCGGTTCGTGACCGCCCGGTTCGCCACTCCCGCCTACCAGGCCATCCACGACGCCATCCGCGCCACGGCCCCCGGTTTCTCGGGGGATGCGGTGCAGTGGGTGGAGGCCCTGCGGCAGGAGGTTCCCGAGCCGCTGCAGCCGCTGGTTTCGGAGCTTGCGGTGGTTCCGCTGCCGGCACATACGGCCGAGGCGGTGCAGAAGTACTGCCGAGACATTCTCGCCCGGCTGTTCGAGCTCCAGATCACCCGTGTGAAGGCGGACAAGCTGGGCCAGCTTCAGCGGCTGGATGCCGCTGCGCATCCCGAGGAGTTCCAGCAGCTGAACCGTGAGCTCATGATGCTCGAAATGGAGCGCCGCTCGCTGCGCTCCGATGCATGACCAGGGCTGGTTTCGGCAGGACGCGGCGCCGATTTCGTTTCCGGGGCAGGTGTTTGCTAGGCTAGTACCCGCTTCATTCCTCCTTAGCTCAATTGGCAGAGCATTCGACTGTTAATCGAAGGGTTGCTGGTTCAAGTCCAGCAGGAGGAGCGCACAGTCCCCGTTCCGGGTTCGGGAACGGGGACTTTTTTATACCCCGGAGGGGTATTTGTGCCCTGAATCGGCGCCGATTTCGCATTGCGGCGAAACCTTTGCTAGTGTCATACCTGCTTCATTCCTCCTTAGCTCAATTGGCAGAGCATTCGACTGTTAATCGAAGGGTTGCTGGTTCAAGTCCAGCAGGAGGAGCGCACAGTCCCGCGGCTGGCCCCAGAGCCGGCCGCGGGACTTTTTTGTGCCCGGTGGCAGGCCCGGCGATCCGGGGACCGCCGTCACATCCGGCTCAGACGAAATCCATCTCCACCTGGAGGAAGCGCTCGGCCTCGGCCACCGCGGCCTCAAAGGCTTCCCTTTCCGTCGGGGATTTCCGGGGCTCCCGGGGGTGCCACTCATGGGGCGAGGAGTGCACGCGGGTGAAGCCGCCGTCCGGCGGAGCATAGAAGATGCCGAACCGCTGGACGGGCCATTCCGGGGACGTCTCCGGGGCCACCAGCAGGGCGGCGTTGAAAGCCGGGTTGAACCACTGGGCTATGGGCCGGCGCCGGTCTTCAGTGAAAAGCCCCGCCGCATAGAGCGCCGCCGACTGGGCACTGGTCTGGGTGCACAGCCGGTCCCACCACAACGGCAGAATGCCGGAGTCGCACCGCTGCCACGTGGCCGGAAGTGGAGGATGATCCTGCCAGTGGGGCACGTAACAACTTTATCGCGCAGGTATCCCGGCGAACAGATGGCCTAGGGCCTGTTCCAGGGGCCGGGATTGACGCGGTACAGCAACGCAGAACCGACGACGGCGCCCACCAGGATGCCCAGCGCCGCGTTGCCCATCATCCTGCCGGCGAAGAAGCCGGCCACGGCGCCGAGGACCGCTCCGAGGAACAGCCCCCGGCCGTTGCGGTGGGGTTTGCGGGTCATGATGCCAGCCTACCCGGCGGCGCCGGACGGCCTCCTCGGCGCCGGCTTGCCTCCTCGGCGCCGGACTGCCCGCCGGGGAGGAGGCCCCGGTCAAACGAGGAGGGGCGTGGGCAGTCAGTGGATGGAGGGAACTGTCCGCGGCCGGACCACAAGCCACAGCGCGGCCGCGGCGAGGAAGATGCAGCAGGCCTGGACGGCCCCCATGGGCGTGGCCGAGTTTCCTCCCAGCCACCCCACCACGGGGGAGATGATGCCGGCCATGAGAAACGTGGATGCCCCGAGCAGCGAGGCGGCGGTGCCGGCCTGGGCTCCGTGGCTGGCCAGGGCCAGGACCTGGACACAGGGGAACGTGAAGCCGGTGCCGAGGATGTAGAACCAGAGGGGAACCAGGACGCCCCAGAGCCCGAAGCCCAACTGGTCGAACACGACGATCAGCAGCGCCATGAGGAACATCCACGCGGTGGAGCAGGCCAGGATCCACTGCGGCGGAACGCGCTTGATCAGCCTGGAGCTTGTCTGCACCCCCGCGACGATGCCCAGCGAGTTGATGCCGAACAGCAGGCCGTACTGCTGGGGCGAAAACCCGAAGACGTCCTGGAACAGGAACGGGGACGCCGAGAGATAGGTGAACAGTCCGCCAAAGTTCATGCCACCCAGCATCAGCAGACCCACGAAGATCCGGTCGGAAAACAGAACGCGGTAGCGCTGCCGGGCCGTCAGGCCGGACTGGCCGCGCTTCTCGGGCGGGAGTGTCTCCCGGACGAACGCGACGGCGGCGAGGATCACCACGGTGCCGTAGCAGGCCAGGAAGACGAAGATGCCCGGCCACGGCATGACCAGGAGAAGCTGGGAACCGATGACCGGCGCCAGGATGGGCGCGAGCCCGTTGACCAGGGCCATCCGGGAGAACATCCGGACCATGGCGTACCCGCTGAAGAGGTCGCGGACCATGGCCATGGCGACCACGCCGCCGCCCGCGGCGCCGATGCCCATGAGGACACGGAACACCCCGAGGGTGGCGATGTCCGTCGAGAGTGCGGCGCCGAGCGAGGCGGAGATGTGGAGCGTGGTCGCCAGGATCAGCGGGAGGCGGCGTCCGAACTTGTCGCTGAAGGGTCCCACCACGAGCTGCCCCAGGGCAAAGCCGACGGTGGTGCCGGTCAGGGTCAGCTGGACCGCGGCCTCGGTCACGTTAAGGCTGGCCTCCAGGGCCGGGAAGGCCGGCAGGTAGAGGTCCACCGTGAAGGGCCCGAGGGCGGTCAGGGCGCCGAGTAGAAGGATGTAGAGGAGTTTCTGCCGGCGGCTGAGCGCATCGCCCGGGTTGGTGGTGGTCACAGAGAACCATCCTAGGGCTGACAGATCAGACTTTTACAGCGTTGGAGGGCACGCCGGGCCCAATTCCAGAAGTTCCGGATGACCCTGAATGATAGTTTTGTCAGCGGGGGCGCGCGGACGCACCGGAAGCCCCCAAAGAAGCGAAGAAAAATCGACGACGGAACCAGTGAGGCGGAACCTATGAGCGGACGTCACAGCGGGCGGACCAACCAGGGATTGCGCATCACCGCGCTGCCTAAGACGGTGAAACTGGCCCTTAAACTTGCGCCCCGCCAGCTCAATGACGAGATCGCCCTGGCCAAGATCGAAGCCAAGCGCAAAGGCAAGCAGCTTGGCGTGGCCGGAGCCTTCTTCGGCGTGGCCGCTGTCTTCCTGGCCCTCCTGGTTACCGGCCTGATTGTCGCTGCCATCATGGGACTGGCCACCATCATGCCGGCCTGGCTGGCAGCGCTGCTCGTCAGCGCGGTTTTCCTGCTCATTGCCCTCATCGGCGGGCTGGTTGGGCTCCGGAAGTTCAAACAGGCCATGCCTCTGATCCCGGAGGACAGCGTGCGCGGCCTCAAGCACGACCTCGGCATTGCCAAGGAGGGTTCCGACTTCGACGCCGCCGTGCTCGATCCCAACTCACCGCAGGCCAAGGCCGCCGCCGAAGCAAAGGCTGCCGAGAAGGCCAAAGCCAAGGCCGACAAAGAGTCCAAGAAGGCCGCCGAGGCCGTGGATGTTCCCGTGGCCACCGAACCGGAACTCCGCCGCCGCCTGAAGCAGCGCCGCGAACACCTGACCGGGGTGCGGGATGAGCTGGGCGAGGAACTCGACGTCAAGACCCAGGCGCAGGCCCTTCTCGGTGTGGCCAGGCACCGCGCCGCGGAAGGCAACGAGAAGTTCCAGGAGGCCCGCGGGCGGGCGGCTGAACGCTTCGCCGCCCTGTCGGCGTCGGCCCGCTCCGGCACCCGGGCGGGCTCGCTGCCCGGGCAGCTCGAGGCGCGCTGGAAGCCGCTCCTGGTCCTCACTGCCTCAACTGCTGTCCTGGTCGCCCTGCTGCGCAAACTCTTCAAGAGCTGAGCCTTGTCCTGAACGAAGACTGTAAGAGGCCGCTGGCCGCGGAGAGGGAGGGCTGATGAGGTTCATCGGCGCTGGTTCCCGTTCCGGCCAGCCGCATGTCGACCGCGATCTGGTTTACACCGTCCCGAACCTCCTTACGGTACTGCGCTTCATGGGCGTGCCGATCTTCGTCTGGCTTGTGCTGGCCCAGAAGGAATACGGGCTGGCGGTGCTGGTCCTGGCCATCATGGGCAGCACCGACTGGGTCGACGGGTATGTGGCCCGGCGGTTCAACCAGACCTCCAAGCTGGGGCGCGTGCTGGACCCCATCGCCGACCGGCTGGCCCTGATAGCGGTAGCGGTCACCCTGGTGATCGCCGGCGTCGTGCAGTGGTGGTACCTGGCGGCGCTCGTGGTCCCGGACGCCGTCCTGCTGGGCATGTCGCTGTTCTACTTCCGCGGCCACCCGGACCTGCCGGTGAGCCTGGTGGGCAAAGCCCGCACCGGCCTGCTGCTGCTCGGTACCCCGCTGCTGGTCCTGTCCAAGCTGCCCATTCCGTTCGCGGGGGCCTGGTTCGTCGCAGCATGGGTGGTGCTGGGCCTCGGACTCGTTGGCCACTGGGTGGCCGCCTACAACTATTTCTGGGCAATCCGGCGCAAAGGAAAAATGCTGGCGTCCGACGACGGCGGGAACGGCTGATGGTCTGGGTTGCGGTTTTGCTCGCGGTCATGGGCGCCTTCTGCCTGGCCTTTGGTGCCCAGCGCCAGGGCAGTGCCGTCAAGGCGGACACCGGGGGACTGGCGCTGAGCTCCAACGGTTTCCTGCGCCTGCTGCGGAATCCCCGCTGGGTCTTCGGCCTCCTCCTGCTCTGCATAGGCATGGCGATGAACGCCGTAGCCCTGGTCAGTGCACCCCTGACCGTGGTGCAGCCCATTGGCGCCATCGCCCTGGTGATCACCACCGTCGTCAACACCAAGGACCAGGGGCTGAGCATCAACCGCGCCACGGTGGTGGCCATCACCGCCTGCGTGACCGGGTCGGCGCTGTTCGTCCTGCTGGCCGTCACCGTCACGCAGGAAAGCCACCACGTCACGCCTGAGGACGAACTCACGATCGTGCTGCTGCTCTCCCTGGCGGTTGGCATCTTCGGTAGCCTCGCGGCCATGTTCAAGCACCGGATGAGCGCGTTCATCTACATCCTGGGTGCCGGCATCCTGTTCGGCTTCGTGGCCGTGCTGACGCGGATCATCGGCAAGCACCTGCTGGATCCGAACGGCCTGTTCCTGCTGAACGTGCCGTGGTATTCGGTGGTGGCCATCGCAGCGGCCGGGGGCCTGGGGTCCTGGTTCGTCCAGAGCGCGTACTCCAGCGGCCCGCCGGACCTGGTGATCGCCGGCCTCACCGTGATTGACCCCATTGTGGGCATCGCCATCGGCATCACGATCCTCGGCGAGCTGCGCCCCGATGTCCACGCCGTCCAGGCGATTGCCATGGGTACGGCGGCAACCCTTGCTATCGTGGGGGTAATCGCCCTTTCAAGGCACCATCCCGAGGTCACCAAGCGGAAGAAGGAAGTTCGGAAGGCCACGGGCAGGGCGTCCCACTAGCCGATTTTTACTGCGGACAGGCAAGAATGTGCCGGTGCATCACGTGCCGGCCCGGCCAGTGTGGTCAGCCGCAGCCGACCACCATGACCACCAGGAGCTTTCAACGTGACCACGCCCGGCGCCCAGCGCCCACTGACCATCCTCATCGCGGCGGACACGTACCCGCCCCACGTAAACGGCGCCGCCCAGTTTGGCTACCGCCTGGCCAAAGGCATGACAGGACGAGGACACGACGTCCATGTGCTGGCCTGCCGGCAGGACAAGGGCAAGAGCTTCACCGAATTCCGGGCTGAAGCCACCGTCCACCGGCTCCGCTCGCACAGCGTTTTCACGCACGAATACTTCAGGATCTGCTTCCCGTGGGAGATCAAGAAGGAAATCAGCCTGCTGTTCGACAAGGTCCAGCCGGATGTGGTGCACATCCAGAGCCACTACATGATCGGCGAGCACGTCCTGTACGAGGCCGTGAAGCGCGGCATCCGCATCGTGGCCACCAACCACTTCATGCCGGAAAACCTCAACCCGTTCCTGCCGTTCCCGCAGTGGTTCAAGGACATCATCGGGAAGATCTCCTGGAAAGACATGGGGAAGGTCATGGGGCAGGCGGATGTCGTCACCACCCCGACGCCCCTGGCTGCCAAGGCGATGCACCAGCATGCCTTCCTGCGCAAGGTGCTTCCGCTGTCCAACGGGATCGATTCGGCAGCCTACGAGCCCAAGCCGGACGAGGTCATTGAGCCGCACGAGCACCCCACCGTCCTGTTCGCAGGCCGGCTGGCCGAGGAGAAGCACGTTGATGTGCTGATCAAGGCGGTGGCCGCTACCCCCGCGGACCTGAATGTCCATCTCGAGATTGTCGGCGGCGGCGAGGTGCGTCCGTCGCTGGAGGCCCTGGTGGAAAAGCTGGGGCTGCAGAACCGGGTGAAGTTCCTGGGCCTGGCCAGTGACGAGGAACTCCGGGAAGCCTACATCCGGGCCGACCTCTTCTGCATGCCCGGGACGGCGGAACTGCAGTCCCTGGTGACGCTAGAGGCCATGTCCGCCTCCACACCGGTCCTGCTGGCGGACGCCATGGCCCTTCCGCACCTGGTGCGTGACGGCCAAAACGGGTACCTGTTCACGCCCAACGACAGCGCTGACCTGGCGGAGAAAATCACCCGCATCTTCCGGCTGCCTGCCGCGGAGCGGAAGGCCATGGGCGACGCCAGCCGGTGCATGGTGGAGCCGCACAGCATCCAGGGAACCCTCCAGACGTTCGAGGACCTGTACTACGGCGCGAACTACGAGGACAAGGTGGTCTGAAGACCACGCTGGCCTGAAGTGGTCGGAAGCCCGCCGCCGGTTTGCTAGAGTGAATCTGCCCCGCCGACGACGGGCCCCCACGGGCCGGCGCCGGGCGGAGTGCCTCCCCGTTGCGGGGGAGGATGCACGGGGCTATAGCTCAGCTGGTTAGAGCGCGGGACTCATAATCCTAAGGTCCTCGGTTCAAGTCCGAGTAGCCCTACCGTCAGAGCCCTGATCCGCGTCCTCGCGGATCAGGGCTCTTCCTAATTGCCTGCCGTTTTCTTCCTGCCCTTTTCCGTGGGCCAGGCGGCCCTTTCCCGCCCGCCGGAGCCCCTTCCTGCCCCTTCCTGACCCGTCCGTGCAGGCATAGAGTTCGGCCATGAGAATCGATGTCTCCGCTGCCGGGCTGCTGGCGGAGGTCATTCCCGCACTTCTCGTGTTCCTCGCGCTCGAGGACCGATTGTCGCCCTCCAGCATTCCCCGGCGGAAATGGCGCCGGCGATTGACCCGCTGGCGCGAAGCGGCCGTGGTGGCCAACCTCCTTGCACTGGCCGGCTGCCTGGCCATCGTCGTGACCAGGGTGGAGAACGCCCTGCTGAGCTGATCGCCGCCAGCGTCGCCTACCTGGTCGGCGTGCTCTCGCTGCTCTTCGCCGGCATGTTCCGCAAGGAGGAAGGGCGGGTGGCCCGGGAGGAGGGCTGACAGCGTGGAATCAGCACCGGCGAGGTGACCCGCAGGGCTGGCGGGGGAGCTTTCCATCTCACCTGCACTGAGGTATGTTACTCACGAGTAACAAACCCTTCCGGCGGTCCCTTCCCTGGCCGCGGCCGCCGGCCACCGCGAAGGAGCGCCATGTCCGCCGCTGCACCTGACATCAACAGCCTGCCCTACGCCGACGGCGACTTCTTCGGCTTTGAGGGGATGCTCAGCCCCAAGGAGCGGGACCGGCTGGCGGAGGTCCGTTCCTTCCTGGCGCGGGAAGTGAAGCCAATTGCCGTGGACTGCTGGAACCGTGGCGAGTTTCCCCTCGGCCTGATTCCCAAGCTGGCCGAGATCGACCTCGTCAGCCCGGTCAGGCGGCAGGGATATTCCAACGTCTTCGCCGGCATTGTGCACGCCGAGGTAACCCGCGCAGATACCTCCATCGCCACGTTCATGGGTGTGCATGACGGCCTGTTCGCCGGTTCCATAGAAGCCCTGGCGTCACGGGAACAGCAGGATGCCTGGCTGCCGGACATCTACTCGCTGCGCAAGATCGGGGCCTTCGGGCTGACCGAACCCCTGGGCGGTTCCGACGTTGCCGGCGGCACGCGGACCACGGCCAGGCGGGATGGCGACCACTGGACCCTCAATGGGGCCAAGCGCTGGATCGGCAATGCAACGTTTTCCGACTGGGTGGTGGTTTACGCCCGCGATGTGGCCGACGACCAGGTCAAGGCGTTCCTTGTGGATACGGCACTGCCCGGGTTCACTGCCTCGAAGATCGAGAACAAGATTTCACTGCGGACCGTGCAGAACGCCGACATCACCCTCAAGGACGTTGTGGTTCCGGACTTCTTCAAGCTGGCCAACGCCAACAGCTTCCGCGACACCAACAAGGTCCTGAAAGTCACCCGCCTGGCCGTCGCCTGGCAGGCCGTGGGCCAGCAGCTGGCCGCCTTCGACGTGGCCCGGCGCTACGCCGTGGAGAGGCACCAGTTCGGGCGCCCGCTAGCTTCCTTCCAGCTGGTGCAGAGCCAGCTGGTCCAAATCCTCGGCAATGCCGTCAGCTCCATGGGCATGATGGTCCGGCTCGCGCAGCTCGAGGATGCTGGCCTGGCCAGGGACGAGCAGTCAGCCCTCGCCAAGGCCTTCACCACCGCGCGGATGCGGGAAAGCGTGGCCATCGGGCGCAGCCTCCTCGGAGGCAACGGCATTGTGACCGATTTTGAGATGGCCAAAATCTTTGCCGACGCTGAGGCGATTTACTCCTACGAAGGTACCCATGAAGTGAACACCCTGGTGGCCGGACGCGCCATCACCGGCGTCTCCGCGATCGTTTAGCCGGGCGGCGGCCCGCTGCCCCTCAGCGGGAGCAGCACCGAAGGCCGCAGGTCCAGGATGAACGCCAGCGGGTTGAGGTACTCCTCGCCGCGGCGGACACCCCAGTGAACGCATGGTGACGGGCCGCAGTGGCCGGCCAGCAGGGTTCCTACCCTGGCGCCCTTGGCCACGGAAGCCCCCTTTTTGAGTGTGCTCCGCACCGGTTCGAAGCTGCTGCGCAGGCCATTGCCGTGATCAATGGTGATGACGGGGCGGTCCACCACGACGCCCACAAAGCTGACGGTGCCGGACTCCGGGGCGGTGACAGGACCGCCGTCGGGCGCCGGTCCCAGATCCACACCCCGGTGCCCGCTCAGCCACGGTTTGTCCGGAGGATCGAAAGGACGCAGGACGGCTGGGCGCGGCGCCAGCGGCCAGCGCCACCCCGCAGGCGCCGGGACGCCCGACGGTACAGCAGACGGTGCGCGGGCCGCGGCGTGCACAGCGAAAGGCACCTGGCCAGCGGCGGGCACGTGGGCGGTGAACGGCACCTGCACAACGGAAGGCGCCTGGGCAGTGAAAGGCGCAGGGGCAGCGGAAGGTGCGCCGGCCGCCGTCGTGAGCAGAAGCAGCGCCATCACGTAAGCTCTCATCACCCCAGCATGGACGCCCCGGCCGGCGGCCGGAACGGGGCCCTCGGGCTATGTGGAAAACACCGCGCGCGGCGGCAGGCGGTTGCCGGATCCGGTGCATTTGCCGCGGGCCGCTGTAGTACACTTGGTGAAGCAGTTTGCTGTGCCCTCCACGCATTTCATGTACATGGCATTCCATTTACATGGTCAGCGTCAGCACGCCCCATTCAGGAGTGCGGGGGAGCAGCGGCTGACTACGCGTATCCAGCCCTCCACAACCGGTAAGCAGCTGCTTGCTGCTGCGGAGGATTGTGCCTCTTGCGGTCAGGTCCGGCAACGGTCCTGATGAGAAGCGCAATGGATGCCAGGAGCCTGTGCCCGCCCGGGCAAGGCTAAACAACCGTCAACTATTGGCAGGGTAAGAGCGGCCGCGGCCGCTCTCATGAATGACCTGCCGGAAGGAGCGTCGGCATGCCCGTCGTAACCATGCGCCAGCTGCTTGACAGCGGCGTCCACTTTGGACACCAGACCCGCCGTTGGAACCCGAAGATGAAGCGCTTCATCTTCACCGAGCGCAACGGCATCTACATCATTGACCTCCAGCAGTCGCTGTCCTACATCGACCGCGCCTACGAGTTCGTCAAGGCCACCGTCGCCCACGGCGGCACCGTGCTGTTCGTCGGCACCAAGAAGCAGGCCCAGGAAGCCATCGCTGAGCAGGCCACCCGCGTCGGCCAGCCGTACGTCAACCAGCGTTGGCTCGGCGGTATGCTCACCAACTTCCAGACTGTTGCCAAGCGTATCCAGCGCATGAAGGAACTCGAAGAGATCGACTTCGACGACGTCGCCGGTTCCGCTTACACCAAGAAGGAACTGCTGCTGCTCCGCCGCGAGCTGACCAAGCTCGAGTCCAACCTCGGCGGTATCCGCAACCTGACCAAGGCTCCGTCCGTGCTGTGGGTTGTTGACACCAAGAAGGAGCACCTGGCTGTTGACGAGGCCAAGAAGCTCAACATCCCGGTTGTGGCCATCCTGGACACCAACTGCGATCCGGACGAGGTCGACTTCCCGATCCCGGGCAACGACGACGCCATCCGCTCCGTGAACCTCCTGACCCGCGTTGTTGCTGACGCCGTTGCCGAAGGTTTGATCGCCCGCAACCAGCGCGCAACCGGCACCACCGAGACTCCGGAAGAGCCGCTGGCTGAGTGGGAGCGCGAGCTCCTCGAAGGCAGCAAGGCCGAAGCTCCGGCTGCCGAGGCTGCTCCCGCCGCTGAGGAAGCCCCGGCTGCTGCCGAGGGCACCGACTCCGCGAAGTAACAACTTCATCGGGATTTCCGGGCGCTGTCCGCAGCGCCCGGGCAACTGACAGGATGGCCGCTCACAGTGTGAGCAGCCGTCCTGTCGGTCCGTACACACAAAAATTTTCTAGACAGAGGGGTTCACATGGCGAACTACACTGCCGCTGATATCAAGGCTCTGCGCGAGCGCACCGGCGCCGGCATGATGGATGTCAAGAAGGCTCTCGACGAAGCCAACGGCGACGCCGAGAAGGCGATTGAGATCATCCGCATCAAGGGCCTGAAGGGCGCCACCAAGCGCGAAGGCCGCTCCACCGCTGAAGGCCTGGTTGCTGCCAAGGTTCAGGGCGGCGTCGGCGTAATGATCGAGGTCAACTGCGAGACCGACTTCGTTGCCAAGGCTGACAAGTTCATCCAGCTGGCCGACAAGGTCCTGGCCATCGCCGTCGAGTCCGGCGCTGCCGACCTCGAGACCCTGCTCGCCACCGACGTTGACGGCAAGCCGCTGTCCGAGGTCGTTGTCGAAGAGGGCGCTGTCCTCGGCGAGAAGGTTGTTGTCCGCCGCATCGCCCGCATCGAGGGTGCCACGGTCGACGCTTACCTGCACAAGACCTCCAAGGACCTCCCGGCCCAGGTCGGCGTCCTGTTCGCTGTTGACGGCGAAGGCGAAGCAGCCGGCACCGCCGCCCACGACGTTGCCGTGCACATCGCCGCCATGGCCCCGAACTACCTCTCCCGCGAGGACGTTCCGGCAGAGCTGGTCGAATCCGAGCGCCGCATCGCCGAGGAAACCGCCAAGGCCGAGGGCAAGCCCGAAGCTGCCCTGACCAAGATCGTCGAAGGCCGCGTTACCGGCTTCTACAAGGGTGAGGTCCTGGTTGACCAGGCTTTCGCCAAGGACGCCAAGAAGACTGTGGCGCAGGTCCTCGAAGAGGCCGGCGTCAAGGGAACCGCGTTCACGCGTTTCCGCGTCGGCTCCTAGTCTGACACGCAAGGGGGTGGCCACTTCGGTGGCCGCCCCTTTTGCATGCACCGGCCACATGGGAATGTGAGCGCTGGCCGGATGCGCGATAACCTAGCTCAGAGTTCACCAACCGGAAGGCACCATGGAAGCCGTCAATACCCCCGTCCAGTCCGAAAAGAGCAGGCGCCGGGTCCTCCTGAAGCTGTCCGGTGAAGTGTTCGGCGGCGGCAAGCTGGGCGTCGACCCCGACACTGTCCGCGGCGTGGCCAAGCAGATCGCGGCAGCCGTTCCCGAGGTCGAGGTGGCCATCGTGGTGGGCGGCGGCAACTTCTTCCGCGGCGCCGAACTGTCCGACGGCGGCATGGACCGTTCGCGTGCCGACTACATGGGCATGCTGGGAACCGTCATGAACTGCCTTGCGCTGCAGGACTTCCTGGAACAGGCCGGCGTCGAGACCCGGGTCCAGAGCGCCATCACCATGGGACAGGTGGCCGAGGCCTACATTCCGCGCCGCGCCATCCGCCACATGGAAAAGGACCGCGTGGTCATCTTCGGTGCCGGCGCAGGCCTGCCCTACTTCTCCACGGACACCGTGGCAGCCCAGCGCGCACTCGAGGTGCACGCCGATGTGGTGCTGATGGCCAAGAGCGGCGTGGACGGCGTGTACACCGCCGACCCCAAGAAGGACCCTGCCGCGGAGAAACTGGAAAAGCTCAGCTACGACGACGCACTGCGCCGTGACATCCGCGTCATGGACCAGACCGCAATGACCATGTGCAAGGACAACAACCTGTCCATGGTGGTGTTCGGCATGGAAGGCGAAGGCAACGTCACCCGCGCCATCCGCGGCGAAACGCTGGGAACGCTGGTCACGCCCTAGTTACAGCTAGGATATTTCTAGGATGGTTCCGCCCACTGGGCGGGACCTGGATTGTGAAATGCCCCGGTTGGCCGGGAACCAATTTCTGAGGAGAGATCGTGATCGAAGAAACCTTGCTCGAAGCCGGAGACAAGATGGACAAGGCGGTTGAGGTAGCCAAGGAAGACTTCGCCTCGATCCGCACCGGACGGGCAAACCCCGGACTCTACAACAAGGTCATGGTGGAGTACTACGGGACCCCCACGCCGCTGCAGCAGTTGGCTTCCTTTGCCATCCCGGATGCCCGCACCATCCTCATCACGCCGTTCGACAAGACTGCCCTGCGCGACATCGAGCGCGCGCTGAGTGATTCCGAGGTCGGCGCCAACCCGTCCAACGACGGAAACGTCATCCGCATCACCATCCCGGAACTGACGAAGGAACGCCGCAAGGAATACGTCAAGATCGTCAAGTCCAAGGGTGAGGACGCCAAGGTGTCCATCCGCAACATCCGCCGCAAGGCCAAGGAAACCCTGGACCGTCTGGTCAAGGACGGCGAAGCCGGCGAGGACGAGGGCGCCCGCGGCGAAAAGGAACTCGACGTGATCACCAAGCAGCACGTCGACGGAATCGACGAGCTCCTCAAGCGCAAGGAAGCTGAGCTGCTCGAGGTCTGATGGGCCAGGCACAGCAGGCCCCCGGTGCGCGGGCCCGAACCCGGACCCGCCAGCCAAGGCCCAACCCCACGCCCGGGGCTGGGCGCAACCTGCCGGCGGCAATCGCCGTGGGCCTGGCCATGCTTCTCGCGGTGCTCGGCGGGCTGCTTTTCCTGCCGCTCGGCTTTGTCGCCGTCGTCACCACCTTCGCCGCCTTCGGCGTCTGGGAGGTCTTCCGGGCGCTCGAAGCGAACGGCACGCGCCTGCCCATCGTGCCGGTCATGGTGGGCACACTGGCCATGCCGTTCTCGGCCTACTTCGGCGGGCTGGAAAGCCTGCTGTTCGCGATGCTCGCCAGCAGCGTGGCCGTATTGCTCTGGCGGTCGGTAGAAAGTGCGACCGGCTCGGCGCGCAGCATCTTCGCGGGCGTGTTCACCCTGGCCTGGGTGCCCTTCCTGATCAGCTTCGCCGCACTGCCGCTGCACGTGGAGGGCGGCGCCTCCCCGGTGGGCCCGTGGCCCGGCGGAGTGGTGCCGGAGGGCGCCTGGCAGATTGTCATCCTGCTGCTCCTGGTGGTTTCCAACGACACGTTCGGATACCTCGTGGGCGCGCGCATGGGCAAGCACCCCATGGCGCCGAAGATCAGCCCGAAAAAGTCCTGGGAGGGATTTGCCGGATCCATAGCCGGGGCGATGCTCGTCGGGGTGCTGGCCAGTATCTTCCTGCTGGACAAGCCCTGGTGGGTGGGGGTTGTACTCGCGATCGGCATGGTTGCGGCCGCCACCGCCGGAGACCTCGCCGAATCGATGGTCAAACGGGAACTCGGCGTCAAGGACATGAGCAGCATCCTGCCCGGCCACGGCGGGGTGATGGACCGGCTGGATTCGATCGTGTTCGCATCGCCGGTGGCCTTCATGCTGTTCGTGCTGTTCTCCGGGGCCTGAACCGCCCCGTCCCGGAACCTCCCGGTAAGGGCGACCGGCACCCCGGCCTCCGCAACGCCCTAGAATAATGCGGTTACGACCCGCCAGAGAAGTATCGAAGGAAACATGGTGAGAGTGGAGAGCAAGCGGCAAATTCCGGCGTCGTTCGAACGTGTGGCGCGCACGGACTACGGCTACAACGCCAAGCAGGTGGACCAGTTCCTGCAGCAGGCCCGCGTGTCGCTGGAAAACCCCGATGCCGCCGCCCACCCCGTCAAAAGCGCCGACGTCCGGTCCGTGTCCTTCGATCCCGTCAAGGGCGGCTACTCGGCCACCGCGGTGGACGCCGCGCTGGACCGGCTGGAAGACGCCTTCGCCCGCCGCGAGCGGGATGACCTTATCGCCGAACGGGGCGAGGACGCCTGGCTGCGGCAGATCGGACAGCTGTCCGGGACACTGCGCGGCCGCCTTCACCGGCCCGACGGCGAAAGGTTCCGCCGCCCGGTCAAGAAAAAGTCCCGCAGCTACAACACCAAGGACGTGGACAGCCTTTGCCGGGACCTGATCGGCTACCTCGAACAGGACAAGCCCCTCAGCGTTGACAACGTCCGCCGGGCTGTCTTCCGCCCCGCCGTCGGCAAAGACGGTTACGAGGAGACCCAGGTGGATGCCTTCCTCGACCGCGTGGTCGAGCTCATGGCCGCCATCGACTGACAGCCCCGAAAGCCGGCCGGTAGCCGCTGACGGCCCCCGGCGTTAGAAATTTAGCGCTCGGTCGCCAGCGGCCGCTCAGGCGTGTGCAGCCGGGTCATCACCCTGGACATCGTCCGCGGTACGCGGGAGCTGGTGGCACGCGAGGCCACCACCATCACCGCGAAGGCCAGGGGCACCGTCCAGGCCGCGGGCTGCGCGATCCATGGCGGCGTCCCGGCAGCCCCCAGCACCGTTCCCGTCACCATGGCCCCGCCGCACAGCAGCCCGCCGGTCACCATCCCGGCGATGGCACCGGCGTCGGTCAGTCCGCGCCACCAGATGCCCAGCAGCAGGACCGGGCAGATCGTCGATGCCGTAAAGGCGAAGACCAGGCCCACGCTGCCGGCGAGGGCCAGCGAGTCCGTCATGAGCGCCAGGCCCAGCGGAACGGTGATCGAGACCAGCGCCGCCACCCGGAAGCCGCGCACACTGCCGCCCAGCACGTCCTGGCTGATGACGCCGGCCAGGGAGACCACCAGACCGGACGTTGTGGACAGGAACGCGGCGAATGCCCCGGCCACCACCAGTGCGGACAGCAGCTCGCCCAGCGGGCCGCCGACGAGCCGGCCCGGAAGCAGCAGGACGAGGGCATCAGCCTGCCCGGCCCGTGCCAGGTCCGGGGCGAACAGGCGCCCGGCCAGCCCGTACGCCGTCGGAAACAGATAGAACACGGACAGCAGTCCCAGCACGATCAGGGTTGTCCGCCGGGCCGAGTGCCCATCCGGATTGGTGTAGAAACGGACCAGGACGTGGGGCAGTCCCAGGGTCCCGAACAGCAGGGCGACGAGGAGCGAGATGCTCTGGTACGGGCTGGCAGGAACCGTTCCGCCCGGATTCGCGGCTGCTGCCGCCAGGGTGGGTGTACCGTTCTCTCCCAGCGCCAGCAGGATGAAAATGAGGGGCACGGCCAGGGCCGTGAGTTTCAGCCAGTACTGGAATGCCTGGACAAAGGTGATGGAGCGCATCCCGCCGGCCACCACGGTCAGGCACACCACCACGACGACGGCGGTTGAGCCCGCCCAGGCGGGCAGCCCCGTGGTGGTCCGGATGGTCAGCGCGGCGCCGTGCAGCTGCGGAACTATGTACAGCCAGCCCACAATGACCACGGCCAGGCTGGTCACCCGGCGGACCGCACGCGAATCGAGCCGGGCCTCGGTGAAGTCCGGGATGGTGTACGCGCCGGAACGCCGCAGCGGCGCGGCCACGAACAGCAGAAGCATCAGATACCCGGCGGTGTAGCCCACGGGATACCAGAGGGCATCCGTGCCGGACAGCAGAATCAGCCCGGCTACCCCCAGGAAACTCGCTGCGGACAGGTACTCCCCGCCGATCGCCGAGGCGTTCCACCAGGGCGGCACGGTCCGGGAGGCGACGTAGAAGTCGCCGGTGGTCCGGGAGATCCGCAGCCCGTAGAAGCCGATTACCGCTGTCGCCACGGAGACGGCCGCCACTGCCGCGATGCCCACTGCCGGATTCATGGCACCATCACCTGTCGCCGGCGAGGTCGCGGTAGCGGGCCTCGTTGCGTGCCGCGCTGCGGACGTACAGCCAGGCGCTGATCCCGGTCACGGGGTAGATCCCGGCGCCGAGCAGCAGCCAGTCCAGGGGAATCCCGGCAACCCGGGTCTCCGCCAGGCCCGGGATCGCGGCCAGCAGCAGCGGAAAGGCGCCGAGGATCAGCAGAAATCCACCGGCCACCACCAGGGCAAGCCGCAGCTGGGAGCGGATCAGCGAGCGGACAAACACCTGTCCTACGGCAGACTCCTCGGCGGGCTCCCGCGGCTCCATCGCCGGCCGGGCCGCCGAGCGGGGCGCCGTGACCCTTACCCGGGTCATGCCTGGGGCCGGATCCTGGTTGCCTCAAGCTTCTCGCGCACGGCCGGCAGGTGCCGGCGGCTGATTGGCAGCTCAGCATCCTCGACGGAAACACTGGGGCGGCCCGCGGCGAGCCTGAGATGCGAGACGTGGGCCAGGGCCACCAGATAGGACCGGTGCGTGCGGATGAAGCCGGCGTCCGCCCATTGCTGTTCCAGGTCCGCGAGCGGAACCCGGATCAGGTAGCTGGCATCGGCGGTGTGCAGCCGGGCATAGTCGCCCTGCGCCTGGACGTACGTGACGTCGTCGCGCCTGATCATCCGGGTGGTCCCGCCCTGGTCCACGGTGATCATCTCCGGTGCGGCACCGCCGTCGCGGATCAGCTCACTGATCCGTCCCACGGAGCTGGCCAGCCGCTCGGCCCGCACCGGCTTCAGCAGGTAGTCCACCGCCGCCAGTTCGAAGGCCTCCAGCGCGCAGTCCTCGTCGGCCGTGACAAAAACGACGGCGGGCGGGCGGCTGCTGCGGGAAATGGCCCGCGCGATGTCCAGGCCGGACACCGCGGGCATGTGGATGTCGAGGAAGACGGCATCCACCGTCCCGGTTTCGAGGACCCGCAGCGCCTCGGAGCCGGAGGAAGCGCGCAGGATGGTGCCGATCCTCTCATCACGGCCCAGCAGGAACGCAAGCTCCTCGATGGCGGGCAGCTCGTCGTCGGCGACGAGAACGTTAATCATGTTCCTAGGTTATCTTTCCGGCCCGCTGCATCGGCCTGGCATGCCGCATGCCATCACGCGTCGTGGCCCGGCTGGGACTTGGGGACCCGCATGGTGATCAGCGTGCCTTCCCCGGGAGCGGTTTCGATAACCAGGCCGTGGTCGTCCCCGTACACCTGCCGGAGCCGGGCATCGACATTCCGCAGGCCCACATGCTCACCGTCCACATGGCCGGCCAGCATGGACTGCAGCTGCACCGGATCCATGCCCACGCCGTCGTCCTCGATGGTGACCTCGGCGAAAGCACCCGAATCGTTGGCGGAGATGGTGATGTGGCCGGGCCCCTCCTTGGCCTCCAGGCCGTGCCGGACCGCATTCTCCACGAGCGGCTGCAGGCTCAGGAACGGGATCACCGTGCTCAGCACCTCCGGCGCCACCCGCAGGCTGACCTGAACCCGGTCGCCGAACCGCGCCCGCTCCAGCAGCAGGTACCTGTCGATGCAGCGCAGTTCTTCGGCCAAGGTGGTGAAGTCCCCGTGCCGCCGGAACGAGTAGCGGGTGAAGTCAGCAAATTCCACCACCAGTTCGCGGGCCCGGGCCGGATCGGTGTTGATGAATGAGGCGATGGCGTTCAGCGAGTTGTAGATGAAATGCGGGCTGATCTGGGCGCGCAGGGCGCGCACCTCGGCTTCCATGAGGAGCGTCCGCGAGGCGTCCAGCTCCGCGAGCTCCACCTGTGCGGCCACCCAGTCAGCCACCTCGGCGGTGGCACGCACCAGCCCGGCTCCGGCCTGCGGGGCGAAGGCAGCAACGGCGCCCACCACGCGGGAGCCGGCCCGGACGGGCGCCACGACGGCGGCTGCGACAGATCCGGATTTGGGGGAGCGGAGCTGCAGGTCGGCAGCGTTGAAAACCTGCGTCCTGCCGCTGGCGAGGACGTCCGCGGCCAGGTCCGGCAGCTGCGGCCGCAGCTCCTCGGCCGTCCCGTCCCACGCCAGCACGCCCGACACATCGAGGATGGCCAGCGCGTCACAGCCAAGCAGGGACCGCAGCTGGCGGCTGGCTTTCGCTGCCCCGGAGGGGTTCAAGCCGGTCCGCAGGTGCCGTCCCGCTTTCGACGCCGCGTGCAGGGTGTTGTAAGTGGCCCGCTCGGCGTCGGTGCCCAGCTCGCGGAAGGAGCGCAGCACCTTGAGCCCGATGGCGGCGACGGCGGCCACGGCCAGGGCGATGACGGCCACGGCGGCCGCGGTATAGAGAGGCGAGTCCGGCATGCTGCCAGCGTAGCGCGCGCCGTTTGGCGCAGCATCGACGCCGCTGGCCGACCGGCGGCGGGCAGCTACTGGCACGAGGTCCCCGGGAAGAGCACAGTGATGACAGTCACATCGGCCGTGAACTGCGGCCGTGTGGGAGCCAGTCCCAATGAGGAGGAATGATGGGTAACGATGCCCGAACCCAGGACGCGGGGGCGTCCGCGGACTTCGAGGAAGTCCAGGCCACGCAGCAGTTCAAGGACCTGCGCAAGCGCCACCGCAGCTTTGTGTTCCCGATGGCCATCGCGTTCCTGCTCTGGTACTTCGCGTACGTCATCCTGGCCGCCTACGCCGTTGACTTCATGTCCACCAAGGTCTGGGGCAACATCAACGTCGGCATCATCATGGGGCTGCTGCAGTTCGTGACCACGTTTGCCATCACGGGCTGGTACGTCAGCTACTCGAACAGGCGCCTGGACCCGATCGCCGCGGACATCCGGCACGGCATTGAAGGCCACGAGTATGACAAGTCCGGCAGCACCACCCTGGGCGGAGGAACAAAATGATCAGCATTCCGGCTGCGGTCGACGTCGCCGCACTTAAGGACACCACGCTGCTGAACATGGGCATCTTCGCCCTGTTCGTCGCTGTCACCATGGTCATCGTCCTGCGGGCCAGCCGCAACAACAAGACGGCCGCCGACTACTACGCCGCCGGCCGTTCCTTCACAGGGTCGCAGAACGGCACCGCCATCGCCGGGGACTATCTGTCAGCGGCCTCCTTCCTGGGCATCACCGGGGCCATCGCCATCAACGGCTATGACGGCTTCATGTACTCCATCGGGTTCCTGGTCGCGTGGCTGGTGGCACTCCTGCTGGTGGCCGAGCTGCTCCGTAACACGGGCAAGTTCACCATGGCTGATGTCCTGTCCTTCCGCCTCCGGCAGCGGCCGGTGCGGATTGCGGCCGCCATCTCCACGCTCGCCGTCTGCTTCTTTTACCTCCTGGCCCAGATGGCCGGCGCCGGAAGCCTGATCTCGCTCCTGCTCGGCATCGGGGACTGGGGCGGACAGGCCCTGGTGATCATCGTCGTCGGCGCCCTGATGATCATGTACGTCCTGATCGGCGGCATGAAGGGGACCACCTGGGTGCAGATCATCAAGGCCATCCTGCTGATCGCCGGTGCCGCGGTCATGACACTGTGGGTCCTGGCCATCTACGGGTTCAACCTCTCCAGCCTCCTTGGCGGTGCGGCGGAGGCGGCCAACAACCCGGCAGTACTCAACCCGGGCCTGCAGTACGGCAAGACCGAAACGTCCAAGCTGGACTTCATGTCCCTCGGCCTTGCCCTGGTGCTCGGCACCGCGGCGCTGCCGCACGTGCTGATGCGCTTCTACACGGTGCCCACCGCCAAGGAAGCGCGCAAGTCCGTGGTGTGGTCCATCTGGCTGATCGGCCTGTTCTACCTCTTCACCCTGGTCCTCGGCTACGGCGCAGCCGCCCTCGTGGGGGCCGACACGATCAAGGGAGCCCCCGGCGGGGTGAACTCCGCAGCACCGCTGCTGGCCTTCCACCTGGGCGGGCCGCTGCTGCTGGGCTTCATCTCGGCCGTGGCTTTCGCCACGATCCTGGCCGTGGTCGCCGGCCTCACCATCACCGCGGCAGCCTCGTTCGCGCATGACATCTACGCCAACGTGATGGCCAAGGGAAAGGCCGACGCCGACACCGAAGTTAAGGTGGCCCGCCGGACTGTGGTGGTGATTGGCATTCTGGCCATCCTGGGCGGAATCTTTGCCAACGGCCAGAACGTGGCCTTCCTGGTGGCCCTGGCGTTCGCCGTGGCAGCGTCCGCCAACCTGCCCACCATCATCTATTCCCTGTTCTGGCGGCGGTTCACCACGCAGGGCGCAATCTGGAGCATGTACGGCGGTCTCGCGTCGGCCATCATCCTGATCGCGCTCTCCCCGGTGGTGTCCGGCGGTGCGACGTCCATGATCAAGACCGCCAACTTCGCCATCTTCCCCTTGAGCAACCCGGGGATTGTGTCCATCCCGCTGGCCTTCCTGCTCGGCTGGCTCGGCACCGTCCTGGACAAGAACCGGGAGGACCGCAGCAAGCAGGCCGAAATGGAGGTCCGGTCACTGACCGGGGTCGGCGCCGAGAAGGCCGTGGAGCACTAGCTTCTTCCGCACACTCCCTGCAAAGGCAGGAGCCCCCGCGCACCGGACTGTCAACGCCGCGCGGGGCTCCTGCCATGTTTGCCGCTGAATTGTGTTTACAGCTGCGGGATTGCTTTTCTTGGCCTGCGGGATCCGTTCAGGGCGTGTGATGGCCTCCGGTATGTTCACCGTGCGGCACCGCATACTGGCCGGCCGTCGATGCGGCGAGTCCCGGCGTCGTAACGGCCGCAACCAGCAGCGCCCCGGCAAACGCGGCCGCGAGGAGCCGCCCGGCGCCCAGCCGGGCAGCTGTATTCTGCCCCGAACCTCCGGGAAGAACAGGTCCACTGGCACGAGCCCGTCCGCCGGCAACCCCGGGGGAGCTGCGGCCAAGAGCGGTTGGGCTGCGGCCGAGCCATGACGTGGCCGCAATGATCATGAGGGTCAGCAGCAGGGCGGCGAGGTGGCTGATGCCGAGGCCCGCCAGGCCGCTCCCGGCCCCCAGGACAAGGGCCGCGACATGGCCGGCGGCGCTGGCGGGCAGAAGGAGCGCCGAGCTCCGCGGCAGAGGGAAGCGGCCCTTGCTCAACCCGGCAAAAGTCCACGCCAGCAGGGCCGCTCCCCAAAGAAGTTCAGCCGCGGCGCCGGCCGTCCTCCCGGGAAAGGCAGGGCCGGCGGCCGCGAACAGGCTGGAGGAGATGGCCAGGTTGACCGCTGCCGCGCCGAGCCCGGCGAATCCCGCGAACAGCCGCACGGCATCGGACCGGATCATCGGCTGCGCTGCCGGCGCTGCCGTGGTGTCCTGGCTTGTCATCATGTGCTGGATGCGGGTTGTCTAGGCCCGGGCCGTGGCCGGGACCTTGTCCAGGGACAGCCCGACGCCGAGCAAGAGGACCGCACTCGCCAGGTGGAGGACGTTGTCCGCGCCGTTGAGGGCAATGATATTGAGCGGCGAGCTGAGCAGGAACAGGCCAAGGATGCCCACCAGCAGATACACCGCGCCCACTGCCGTGTTGACGGTCCGCGCCAGCTGGATGTCCTTCACTCCGGCGTAGAGCAGCGCGGCGCCAATGGCCAGGTGGATCACGTTGTGCAGCGGATTAACCTCGAAAATGATCAGGTTGGCGCCTTCGGTGGCGAAGAAGCCCACTCCCGAGGTCACGGCGAAGCCGACCAGTCCCACCAGCAGGTAGACGGCTCCGAAAACTGTGGCGACGAGTCGGTTGGGAGAGTTGCGCATTGCCCATGTCCTTCCGGTTGGAGCCGGGGTACGCCCCGGCCTGGGTGCGGAGTCCCCGGGCGGGACTCCTCGGAAGCAATTCGGCCCTGGTTAGCGCTTGGATGGGTGACGGGTGGAAGAAAATCAGGACTTTGGCCGGAGCCGGATGGTGACCAGCTTCAGGTCGTCCTTTCCGGCGAAGCGGTACACAAGGTCGATGTCCTTGCCCTGGCACTTGATGAGCCCGGCGACATCGGCGATGTTGTTCTCGTTCTGGCTGCTGACTTTGAGGTCGTCGTAGGCCGTGGTGCAGGAAGGATCCAGCTGCAGGCTCCTGACGCCGGCCGCGAACTCCTCGCGGCTCAGCCGCGCCTTGAGGCTGGGGTCCATGTAATCGTTGTAGGCCTTGTCGGTGTCGCCGGCGATGACCAGCCTGGTGAAGCCGTCCGCCAGGTCCCCGGCCTGGCGGGTGGCTCCGCCCACGAGGTTCACGAGGAGCAGCGCCCCGACGCCCACCAGCAGGAGCACGCCCGCCACAATGCCCACCACGAGCCAGGGGCCCTTGCGGCCTTTGGCCGGCGGCAGGCCCGGCAATCCGAACGGGGAAGCGGGGAGCGGACCCCGGGCAGGGGGCTGCGGGCCCGGCTGGTAGGGGCCTGTCTGGTAGGGGCCCGGGCGGTTCGGGCCGGGGGGAGGCTGGTAGGGACCGGGCGGGTGGGTGCCAGGCTGCTGCGGAGCAGGCTGCTGCGGGGGGAGCGGGGGAATGCTCAAGGGTGGCCTTTCCTGCACCGCACCGGCGGCGCTCCAACTAGCGGGCACGCCCGCGCCCGGTCACTTTCGTGGAATAGCCTATAGCCCCCGCGTCCACGGATCGCGATCGTTTCCGGTGGTTACAGCCAGCCGGCCGTGCTCAGTCCTCGGCCGAATTGCGGTCCAGCAGCGGTTGGATGCGGAAGGGGATCAGTTCCCCCATGGCCAGGGCGGTGTCGGTCCGCTCGACGCCGTCGCACGCCAGGATCTTCCCGTTGATCCGGAAGAGGTCTTCTGCGTCCAGGGCCACCACACGCAGCAGGAGGTCCGCCGAACCGGTCAGGCCGTAGCCTTCGAGGATCTCCGGCACGGCGGCCAGTTCCTCGGCGAGGGAACCCAGCTTCTGTTGCTGGACATGGACTGAGATGAATGCCATGAGCGGATAGCCAAGGGACACCGGATTGATGCGCCGCTCGAACGAGAGGAAGGCGTGCTTTTTCTCAAGTTGGGCCATGCGCGCCTGGACCGTGTTCCGGGACAGTCCGAGCTTCTGGGCGAGGGCCACCACCGTGCGGCGCGGATCCTCTGCCAAGGCGGAGAGCAGCCTGGTGTCAGTGCCATCCAAAGCTTGCATAATGCGCAAGGCTAGCACGGTCTGAGCGTGTCAAACAGTGCATTCTGCTCAGTTTCCGCCGCAGTGGTTGTACCACCTGAACATTGTGAGTATGGTCACAATTAACCGGGGCAAAGGCGCCCGGGAGGCCGGAATGCGGCGGAATCACAAGTCCCGCCGCGGGATGGTTACACGACGTCAGAAGGTTGCGGCAACAGTGGTGACAGACGATGCGGGCCAGGGCGGAACAACCGCCGGCCAGGACAACAGGGCAGGGCACCAGGGTGGCGCAGGCCGCATGGTGCAGCTGATCACCCCCGCGGGGGAGCGCGTCAGCCACCCGGAATACGACCCCTGGGTTAAGGACATATCGGACGAGCAGCTCTGCTCGCTCTATGAGGACCTCGTGGTGATCCGGCGGATCGATAAAGAGGCGACTGCCCTGCAGCGGCAGGGTGAGCTGGGCCTCTGGCCGCCGCTGCTGGGCCAGGAGGCCTCGCAGGTGGGCTCGGTACGCGCCCTGCGGGACGACGACTTTATTTTCCCGAGCTACCGCGAGAACGGCGTGGCCTACTGCCGCGGGGTTGACCTGCCGGACATTCTGCGCGTCTGGCGCGGTGCCGCCTCCGGGGGCTGGGACCCGTACACGGTCAACATGGCCATCCCGCAGATCGTCATCGGCGCACAAACGCTGCACGCCACCGGCTACGCCATGGGAATCCAGAACGACGGCGCCGATTCCGCAGCGATCGTGTACTTCGGCGACGGCGCCACCAGCGAGGGCGACGTCAATGAGGCGATGGTGTTCGCCGCCAGCTTCCAGGTCCCGCTGGTCTTCTTCTGCCAGAACAACCACTGGGCCATCTCCGAACCGGTGCGCCTCCAGTCCCACACCCAGCTGGCGGAACGCGGCACCGGATTCGGAATCCCCAGCATGCGCGTGGACGGCAACGACGTCCTGGCGGTCATGGCCGCCACACGGGTGGCCCTTGACCGCGCCCGCCGCGGAGGCGGGCCCACCTTCATCGAAGCCGTGACCTACCGGATGGGGCCGCATACGACGGCGGACGATCCCACCCGGTACCGCGACCCCAACGAACTCGAGGACTGGGCGGCAAAGGACCCCATCGGCCGGGTCCATGCGCTGCTTGACCGGAAGGGCCTGTTCACGGAGGAGTTCGAAACCGCCGTCCGGACCAAGGCAGACACCGTCGCCCGCGAACTGCGTGCCGGCTGCGTCGGCATGCCGGACCCCGAACCCCTTGACGTCTTCAAGCACGTCTACAGCACCCCGAACTCCTGGCTGGAGCGCCAGCAGGACCATTACTCCCGTTACCTTGCCAGCTTCGGCGATCCCGAAGCGGCAACCCAAGAAGAAGGTGCACGCTGATGACGCAGATGACCTTTGCGCGGGCAATAAACTCCGGCCTCCGCAGATCCCTCGACAACGATCCCAAGGTGCTCCTCATGGGTGAGGACATCGGCACCCTGGGCGGCGTCTTCCGCGTGACCGACGGTCTGCAGAAGGACTTCGGCAAACACCGCATCGTGGACACGCCCCTGGCCGAATCCGGCATCCTGGGCACCGCCGTTGGCCTGGCTTACCGCGGATACCGCCCCGTGGTGGAAATCCAGTTCGACGGCTTCGTCTATCCCGCCTTCGACCAGATCGTGTCCCAGGTGGCCAAGATGCATTACCGCAGCAGGGGCACCGTGAAGATGCCCATCACCATCCGCATCCCGTTCGGCGGCGGCATCGGGTCCCCGGAACACCACTCCGAGTCGCCCGAGGCTTACTTTGCGCACACGGCAGGGTTGCGCGTGGTCACACCGGCCAGCCCGCAGGACGCCCAGACCATGATCCAGCAGGCCATTTCCTGCGACGACCCCGTCGTGTTCTTTGAACCCAAGCGCCGCTACCACGACAAAGGCGAAGTGGATGAGGCACTCGATCCTGCTTCCGCCCCGCCGATGGGGCAGGCCCGCGTGGTCACGGACGGCAGCGACGTCACGCTTGTCGCCTACGGGCCGCTGGTGAAGACCGCCCGCGATGCCGCCACCGCGGCCACGGACGAGGGGGTCTCGGTGGAGGTCATCGACCTGCGCTCGCTGGCTCCCGTGGACTTCGCCACCGTCGAGGCCTCGGTCCGCAAGACGGGCCGGCTGGTGATCACCCACGAGGCCGGGCAGTCGGGCGGCCTCGGCGCGGAGGTTGCAGCCAGCATCACCGAACGCTGCTTCTACCACCTGGAGGCGGCGCCCGTCCGCGTCACCGGGTTTGACGTGCCGTACCCGTATTCGAGGGTGGAGATGCACCACCTTCCGGATCTGGACCGGATTCTCGACGGCGTGGACCGTGCGCTGGGCCGGCCCAATTCGCTGAGCGGGCTGGAAGGATGACCGCCACCATGATCAAGGAATTCCGGCTGCCCGATCTCGGCGAAGGACTGACCGAGTCCGAAATCGTCAGCTGGAAGGTGGGGGTCGGGGACACTGTCAGCCTGAACCAGGTCATTGCCGAAGTGGAGACCGCCAAGGCCGTAGTGGAGCTGCCCTCCCCGTTCGCCGGCGTCATCACGGCGCTGCACGAACAGCCGGGAACCGTTGTTGAGGTGGGCAAGCCGATCGTTTCGTTCGAGGTGAAGGACGACGCCGGCAGCCAGCCCGCCGCTGCCGCGCCGGCTGAAGCGGCGCTCCCCAAGAGGGAACCCAACCTCGTGGGGTACGGCGCCGTCGTCGAAAGCACCGGCCGCCCCGTCCGCCGCCAGCGCACGGCGGTTGATCCCGGCCCGGTGGTTGAGGCCGTCGACACCAGGCCCGGGGAACGGCCCCGTTCCACGCCGCCCGTCCGGAAGCTGGCCAAGGACCTGGGCGTGGAGCTGGAAAAGGTGGCCGGAACCGGCCCAGGCGGCCTGATCACCCGTGACGACGTCCGTAACTTCGTCGGCGGCGGTGACCTTCCCGCAGCCGCCCATGGGTTGGCAGCGCCCGAAGCTGCACGCCCGGCCCTGCCAGCACAGGGTGAGCGCGAGGTCCGCACGCCCATCAAGGGTGTCCGCAAATTCACGGCTGCCGCCATGGTCAGCAGTGCCTTCACGGCCCCGCACGTCACGGAATTCCTCACGGTGGATGTCACACCGGCCATGGAACTGCTCGCCCGGCTCAAGGAGAGCAAGGCTTTTGCCGGCCACAAGCTGACACCGCTGACCCTGGTGGCCAAGGCGGTGCTGATCGCACTCCGCCGCAATCCCGGGCTCAATGCCCGGTGGGACGAAGCCAACCAGGAGATCGTGCAGTTCAACTACGTGAACCTGGGCATCGCCGCCGCGACCCCGCGCGGACTTACCGTACCCAACATCAAGGACGCGGACCGCCTGGCGCTCGCGGACCTCTCCACGGCGCTCGCTGAACTCACGGACACCGCCAGGGCCGGGAAAACCAGCCCGGAAGACCTGTCAGGGGGCACCATCTCCATCACCAACATCGGTGTCTTCGGGACCGACGCCGGCACGCCGATCCTCAACCCGGGGGAGGCGGCCATCCTCGCCATGGGCGCCGTGCGCAAGACCCCCTGGGAGTATCAGGACCAGGTTGCGCTGAGGCAGGTCATGACGCTGAGCCTGTCCTTCGACCACCGTCTGGTGGACGGCGAGCAAGGCTCCAGGTTCCTGGCTGACGTGGGAGCTCTCCTCGCGGACCCGGGCATGGCCTTCGCCATGGCCTAGCGCGGTTTGGGAGCGGCGCCCAACCGGGGGTCAGGCAGAATCAGCGGGCGGGCGGGCCGTCTGCCACCAGCAGGGCCGCCAGCGCCATGTTTTCCAGGAGCGGGCGTGCCGACTTGATGGCCATCCGCCGGCCGTGGCTGCGGACGGAGTGCGGTGTGGAGTTGATGAGGCCGAAGGTCGCGTGGGCGCGCATGCGCAGTTCGGCCGTGTCTGTGGTGCGGTGGATGCCGGCGAGCACGTCCACCCACACCTCCACGTAGCTGCGCTGCAGGGCACGCACCTGTGCCTGGTCCTCGGCGCTGAGGTTGCTGAAATCCCTGTCCTGGACCCGGATCACGTCCGGGTTGCTGAGGGCAAAGTCCACATGGAACTGGACCAGCCGGGCCAACGCTGCGGAGGGTTCGGCGGCGTCGGCAACCACGTGGCGCCCGCCGTCGAGCAGGTCCTGGCTGACGGTGAGCAGCAGCGCGCCCAGTACGGCCTGCTTGCCCGGGAAATGGCGGTACACGGCCGGCCCGCTCACGCCGGCCGCTGCGCCGAGGTCCTCGAGGGAGACCCTGTTAAACCCGTTGACCGCGAAGAGCGATGCGGCAGCAGACAAGAGCGCCTGCCGGCGGGACTCCTTCGCCCGGCTGCGCTGCGTCGGGCCCGGTATCGCATCGGTGCCCGGGGTGAGCTCTCCACGATCTGTAGTGGGCACATTTCCTCCTCAAAACCCAAAGAACTCTACCAACATCCTGTGTTGGACATCACAGTTACTAGAGACTAACCTAAACTCAGTTACGAGGCACTAACCGAAATGCGGCAGGACCGCCGCCGGAAGTGCCCGGGAATGGAAGCGGTCAATGGAGACACTCGCCAGCCGGCTTGACACCACCGGCAGCGCATTTGAGGCAAACAGCCTCGCGCAGCGCGCGCTCGCCGACGAGCTCCGGAAACGCCTTGCCACCGCGGCCCTGGGCGGGCCGGAAAAGTCGCGTGAGCGCCACCTGGCCCGCGGCAAGCTGCTTCCCCGGGAGCGGATCGACCGGCTGCTCGACGACGGCAGCCCCTTCCTCGAGATCGCCCCGCTGGCCGCGAACGGCATGTACAACGACGATTCGCCGGGCGCGGGGATCATTGCGGGCATCGGCCTGGTCCATGGCCGGCACGTGCTGGTCATCTCCAACGACGCCACCGTTAAAGGTGGCACCTACTATCCGATGACGGTCAAGAAGCACCTTCGGGCACAGGAGATCGCACTCGAAAACCGGCTGCCGTGCATCTGCCTGGTGGACTCGGGCGGGGCCTTCCTCCCCAAGCAGGACGAGGTCTTCCCGGACCGTGACCACTTCGGCCGGATCTTCTACAACCAAGCCAGGATGTCAGCGGCGCGGATCCCCCAGATCGCCGCCGTGATGGGCTCCTGCACCGCCGGCGGCGCCTATGTTCCCGCGATGAGCGATGAAACCGTGATTGTCCGGAACCAAGGAACCATCTTCCTGGGCGGCCCGCCGCTGGTGAAGGCGGCCATTGGCGAGGTCGTCAGCGCGGAAGAGCTCGGCGGCGGCGACGTTCACTCCCGGATCTCCGGCGTCACGGACCACCTCGCTGAAAACGACGAGCACGCCCTGCAGATCGTCCGCGACATCGTCGCCACGCTGCCGGCGCCCGCAGTGCGCGCGTGGGACGTCGACGCCGCCGTCGAACCTGTTGCCGATCCCGGCCAGCTCTACGGTGCCGTCCCCACCGACGTCAACGCCCAGTACGACGTCCGGGAGGTGATTGCCCGGCTGGTGGACGGCAGCCGCTTCCATGAGTTCAAGAGGAATTACGGCAGCACGCTGGTCACCGGCTTCGCCAGGCTACATGGCCACCCCGTGGGCATCGTGGCCAACAACGGGGTGCTGTTCAGCGAGTCGGCGCTCAAGGGCGCCCACTTCATTGAGCTGTGCGACCAGCGCGGCATTCCGCTGCTCTTCCTGCAGAACATCTCCGGCTTCATGGTGGGCAAGGACTACGAACAGGGCGGCATTGCCAAGAACGGCGCCAAGATGGTCACCGCTGTCGCAACCACACGCGTGCCCAAGCTGACGGTGGTGATTGGCGGGTCCTTCGGAGCTGGCAACTACTCCATGTGCGGCCGGGCCTACTCGCCGCGCTTCCTGTGGATGTGGCCCGCCGGCCGCATCTCCGTCATGGGCGGCAACCAGGCCTCCAGCGTGCTGGCCACCGTCAAACGCGACCAGTACGAGGCGGCCGGCCAGGAATGGTCCGCCGGGGATGAGGAGGCGTTCAAGGCTCCCATCCGGCAGCAGTACGAGGACCAGGGCAGCCCCTACTACTCCACGGCACGCCTGTGGGACGACGGCGTGATCGACCCCGCGGACACCCGCACCGTGCTTGGCCTGGCCCTCGACGTCGTCTCCCGCGTCCCACTGCCGGAGCCCTCCTTCGGCCTGTTCAGAATGTGAGCCACGATGACTGCTGACAACATGTTCCGCACCGTTCTCGTGGCCAACCGCGGCGAGATCGCCTGCCGCGTGATCAGGACCCTGCGCGCCATGGGCATCCGTTCGGTTGCGGTCTACAGCGACGCCGACGCCGGTGCGCGCCACGTGCGCGAGGCTGACACTGCCGTCCGGATTGGCCCCGCTGCGGCAGCGCGGAGCTACCTCAGCATTGAGGCGATCATCAGGGCGTGCCAGGACACGGGAGCCCAGGCTGTGCACCCCGGCTACGGCTTCCTCAGTGAGAACGCCGACTTCGCCCGGGCACTGGAGGCCGCAGGCATCGCGTTCATTGGTCCCGGGGTTGAGGCCCTGGATGTCATGGGGGACAAGATCCGCTCCAAGAACCACGTGGCCGGGTATGGCGTTCCCGTGGTCCCGGGCATCGCCGAACCAGGGATGACGGACGCGGAACTCATCGCCGCCGCGCCGGCCGTGGGGTTTCCGCTGCTGATCAAGCCCTCGGCGGGCGGCGGCGGCAAGGGGATGCACGCCGTCGAGCGCCCCGAGGACCTGCCGTCCGCGCTGGCCACCGCACGCCGCGTGGCCGCGGGTGCGTTTGGCGACGACACCCTGTTCCTGGAACGCCTGGTGACGTCCCCCCGGCACATCGAGGTGCAGGTCCTGGCCGATAGCCACGGGAACGTCATCCACCTTGGAGAGCGTGAGTGCTCCCTGCAGCGGCGGCACCAGAAGGTGATCGAGGAGTCGCCCTCGCCGCTGCTCGAATCACTGCCCGAGGGCGAGGCCGTCCGGGCGAAGATCGGCGAAGCCGCCTGCCAGGCCGCGCGCAGCGTCCACTACACCGGTGCCGGCACTGTGGAGTTCCTCGTTTCGGACGACTCGCCGGACGAGTTCTTCTTCATGGAAATGAACACCCGGCTTCAGGTGGAACATCCGGTGACGGAAATGGTCACCGGCGTCGACCTCGTGGAGTGGCAGGTGAGGATCGCCGCCGGTGAGGTGCTCACCATCGCGCAGGACGACGTCGTACTCAACGGCCATGCAGCGGAGGCGCGCGTCTACGCCGAGGTTCCGGAGAAGAACTTCCTGCCGTCTGCAGGAACAGTGCTTCTGCTGGACGAGGTCCCCGGCCCCGCCCCCCGCCCGAGCGCCGGCGCCCGCGTTGAAGTTGAAACAGCCCGGGGACGCGTCAGGGTGGACTCGGCCTTGCTGGATGGACTGGAGATCTCCGCCGACTATGACCCGATGGTTTCCAAGGTCATCGCCTGGGGCGAGGACCGCAAGGCGGCCCTCGAGAACCTGGACGAGGCGCTCGCCGGATATACGGCATTGGGCATAGACACCAACGTGGAGTACCTGCGCCTCCTGATCAATGACGACGACGTCCGCGCCGGCCGCCTCGACACCGGCCTGATCGAGCGCAAGATGCCGCAGTTTACCTTCCGCCGTCCGGGCGACGCCGAACTTGTGGCCGCGGCCTTGTACGCCTTGGCCGCCATGGAGGAGACGAAGCAACAGGAGCCCGAAGGCAATCCATGGAAGCGCCGTGACGGCTGGCGCATCGGAGCCGCGGCTCCGCGGTTGGTCAGCCTGGGGACTCCCGACGGCGGGGTGGCCACGGTAAAGGTGTGGCCTTCGGCCGCCGGCGGACAGGCCACGGTCAGCGTGAACGGAGGGCCGCGCCTCACCGCCCTGCTGCAGTTCACGGCCCGCCACCATCCCGTTCTCACGCTGAACGGCGAGGTCAGCAGCTACACCGTGGTACCCGTTCACGCGGGTCCCCCCGCCCGGAGCTGGATGGAGCCCGATCCCCGCATCCTGTCGGCGCTTTTCGTCGGCAGCGGCGGTTGGTCCTGCCGGCTTGAAGTCCTCACCCGTGAGAGCCGCCTGGAGCGCGTGCTGGCCGCGATCGAGCGGGAGGAAGGCGCCGCCGACCCGGAAGTGCGGTCACCCATGCCGGGGACAGTGGTGTCCGTCTCCGTCGGCAACGGCGACACGGTGCAGGCCGGCCAGGTCCTCCTGTCCGTGGAGGCCATGAAGATGGAGCACCAGCTCGTGGCCGAGGTCGTCGGCACCGTCCACGTCAGCGTCACCACCGGCGAGCTGGTCAAGGCCGGCCAGGTCGTTGCCACCATCCACGCGGACCAGCCCGCCAGCGGCAGCGCGACTGGGACCGGCACCGCAACCCAGGATCCAACTGAACAACGTAAGGAGGCCTAGCCATGGCCGATTTTGAGCTCAGCGAGGAGTACAAGGACCTCAGCAAGAGCGTCCGCGAATTCGCCGACGAGGTGGTGGCGCCCGTCTCCACCAAACACGACGAGGAACACAGCTTCCCCTACGAAGTGGTGGCCCAGATGGCCCAGATGGGCCTGTTCGGCCTGCCGTTCCCGGAGGAGTACGGCGGCATGGGCGGTGACTACTTCGCGCTGGCCCTTGCGCTGGAACAGCTGGGACGGGTGGACCAGTCGGTTGCCATCACACTCGAGGCGGGGGTTTCGCTCGGCGCCATGCCGGTTTTCCGTTTCGGCACGGAGGCCCAGAAACAGGAGTGGCTGCCGATGCTTGCATCCGGAAAGGCGCTCGCCGGCTTCGGCCTGACCGAACCGGAGGCCGGCACGGACGCCGGCGGGACCAAGACCACGGCCCGGCTGGAGGGCAGCGGCGACGGAAAAAACTGGGTCATCAACGGCAACAAGGAATTCATCACCAACTCGGGTACGGAGATCAGCAGGCTGGTGACCGTCACCGCCGTCACTGGCCAGCAGGAGCGCAAGGACGGCAGCATCAAAAAGGAGATCTCCACCATCCTCGTGCCTACCGACACACCCGGCTTCAAGGCGGAGAAGGCGTACAACAAGGTGGGCTGGAATGCTTCGGACACGCACCCCCTGACGCTGCGGGACGTCACTGTTCCGGAGGCGAACCTGCTGGGGGAGCGGGGCCGCGGCTACGCGAACTTCCTGTCCATCCTGGATGAGGGCAGGATCGCCATCGCGGCTCTGGCCACCGGCGCTGCGCAGGGCTGCGTGGATCTCTCGGTCCGCTACGCCAAGGACCGCAGCGCTTTCGGCACCAATATCGGCAAGCACCAGGCCATCTCCTTCAAGATCGCCCGCATGCACGCACGCGCCCATTCGGCCCGTCTTGCCTACTACGATGCGGCCGCCCGGATGCTGGCCGGCAAGCCGTTCAAGACGCAGGCGGCCATAGCTAAGATGGTCGCAGGCGAGGCGGCCATGGACAACGCGCGGGATGCCACCCAGGTATTCGGCGGCTATGGCTTCATCAACGAGTTCACCGTGGCGCGCCACTACCGGGACTCCAAGATCCTGGAGGTCGGGGAGGGCACCACGGAGGTCCAGCTGATGCTCATCGCCCGCGAACTCGGGCTGTAGCCGGCCCGGTGGCCGTGTCTGTCGAGGTCTGTGGAGACGCCGAAAGGATCAACGATGATTGACAAGGTTGTTGCCAGTGCTGACGAAGCGGTCGCGGACATCCCCGACGGCGCGTCGCTCGCCGTCGGGGGTTTTGGACTGTGCGGGATCCCGGTGGCGCTCATAGACGCCCTCCACCGCCGCGGCACCACGGATCTGGAAACCGTCAGCAACAACTGCGGCGTGGACGACTGGGGCCTGGGGGTCCTCCTTCGGGACGGCCGGATCCGGCGGACTGTCAGCTCGTACGTGGGGGAGAACAAGGAGTTCGCCCGGCAGTACCTCGCCGGCGAACTGGAGGTGGTCCTCACCCCGCAGGGCACCCTCGCCGAGAAGCTGCGTGCCGGCGGCGCGGGCATCCCTGCCTTCTACACGAAGGCAGGCGTGGGCACCCAGGTGTCCGACGGCGGCCTGCCGCAGAAATACGACGCCGACGGAGGCGTCGCCATCGCGTCCCCGCCGAAGGAGGTGCGGAGCTTCGACGGCGTCGAATACGTCCTGGAGGAGTCACTGACGCCGGATTACGGACTGGTCCACGCCTGGAAGGGCGACCGCCACGGGAACCTCGTCTTCCATGCGACGGCCATGAACTTCAACCCCCTGTGCGCTATGGCGGGTCGCATCACCATCGCGGAGGTGGAAGAACTCGTCGAACCCGGCGAGCTGGACCCGGAACATGTCCACCTGCCGGGCATCTTCGTCCAGCGGGTGGTTGTGGTGCCCGAGTCCGAGAAGCGCATTGAGAAGCGCACCGTGTCGCTTTCGGCGGCGGGAAGCACCGGCGCGGCAGGAAGTACAGGAACCAGCGAACAGGCAGGAGCATAGGAATGGATCCGAACAGCCCCCTGGCCCCCCGCCCCGAGGCAGTACGCCATGAATACCGCCGGGCCGCGTCATCGCACCCCGAGGGCAAGGGCTGGACACGCAATGAGCTCGCTGCCCGGGTGGCGCAGGAGCTGAGCAACGGCCAGTACGTGAACCTTGGCATCGGCATGCCCACGCTGATTCCCAACTACATTCCGGCGGGCGTTGAAGTGGTGCTGCACTCTGAAAACGGGATCCTCGGCGTCGGGCCCTATCCCGGCGAGGACGAGGTGGACCCGGACCTGATCAACGCCGGCAAGGAGACCGTCACGGTCAATAAGGGAGCCGCCTTTTTCGACTCCGCCTCGTCCTTCGGCATGATCCGCGGCGGGCACGTGGATGTCGCCGTGCTCGGCGCCATGGAGGTGGCCGCCAACGGGGACCTGGCCAACTGGATGATCCCCGGAAAGATGGTCAAGGGGATGGGCGGGGCCATGGACCTGGTCTTTGGCGCCAAAAAAGTGATTGTCATGATGGAGCACCTGGACCGGAGCGGCAAGCCCAAGATCGTGGAGCGCTGCTCACTGCCGCTGACGGGCAAGGCCTGCGTGGACCGCATCATCACGGACCTGGGCGTCCTTGACGTCGTCGCCGATGACGGCGGATCCCGTCTGGTGCTGCGCGAACTGGCGCCCAACGTGTCGGCGGAGGACATCGCCGCGGCCACCGGGGCTGAGCTGTTCGAGGAAGACCAGGAACTCACCGTATGAATGCAGTTCCGGCCGGCTCGGCCACCGGCGGCGCCCGGATCATCGAGCAGCGCGGCCTCTACTTCGAGGAACTCGAGGAGGACGTCTTCTACGCCCACCGCCCCGGGCGGACCGTCACGGAGACGGACAACGTGCTGTTCACCACCATGACCATGAACACGCAGGGGCTGCACCTGGACGCGGCCTGGAGCTCGGGGCAGCCTTTCGGCCAGCGGTTGGTGAACTCCATGTTCACGCTGGCCACTGTGGTGGGACAGTCCGTCGCCCAGCTGACCCAGGGCACCATCATCGCGCAGCTGGGACTGACGGACGTCTCCTTCCCGCACCCGCTCTACCACGGTGACACCCTCTATACGGAGACCGTCATCACCGGCAAACGGCTCTCCGGGTCGCGGCCGGGGCAGGGCGTGGTCACCATGCAGCACACCGGCCGCAACCAGGACGGCACCGTGGTGGCGCTCGCCACGCGCAGCTGCTTGATGTGGACGCGCGAGGCCCACATAGAGGCGCAGCGGGGCAAATAATCGGAGAATGGCTGTATGACTTTTGTGATGGGCCCCGCCCTGCTTTTCTGCCCAGCCGACCGTCCCGAGCGCTTCCAAAAGGCGGCCGAGCGCGCCGACGCCGTAATCCTCGACCTTGAGGATGCCGTGGCCGCGCCGGACAAGCAGCGGGCACGCGGCGCCATCCTCGCCCAGCTCGGCGGCTCCGGAGACGGTCCCGAGCTGGACCCCAGCCGGACCATCATCAGGATCAACCCGGCAGGGACCGAGGACTTCGAGAAGGACCTGCACTGCCTGGCCCACACGCCCTACCGCACCGTCATGCTCGCCAAGGCGGAGAGCGTGAGCCAGCTCCGCGCCCTGCCCGACTTCCACGTGATCGCGCTGTGCGAGACGGCCGCGGGCGTGGTCCACGCCCCTGCCATCGCTGCCGAGCCCAATGTGGTGGCCATGATGTGGGGTGCCGAAGACCTGCTGGCTTCCCTGGGCGGCACGTCCAGCAGGAACGGCGACGGCAGCTACCGTGCCGTGGCCCTGCACGCCCGCTCTTCGGTGCTTCTGGCGGCCGGCGCTGCCGGCAAACAGGCAGTGGATGCCGTGTACGTGGACATCCCTGACCTTGACGGGCTGGCGGCGGAGGCCCGGGACGCCGCCGCCTCGGGCTTCGGTTCCAAGGCCTGCATCCACCCCAGCCAGGTCAGCGCCGTCCGGGCCGCTTACGCACCCTCCGGCGAGGACGTCGCCGCCGCCAGGCACCTGCTGGAGGCTGCAAAGGAAGCAGGAACAGGTGTCTTCCAGTACCAGGGCAGGATGATCGACGGGCCCATCCTGCGGCACGCCGAATCTGTGCTGCGCAGGGCCAGGTAGGCCGCGCAAGGTAACGGGCGCGCCAGATGGGGCAGGCCGGCTATTTCCCTCTGCGCAGGGAAATGGGCGGAATCGCCTCATAAAGCGGCGTCCGGATCCAGCGCTGCCCGGTCTCCCGGAACTCCGCCCGGGTGGCGAAGCGGTACAGGTAGGTGCGGGCCCGCACCCATCGGGGGCGCTCGCCGTCGAACGGGTCATGCCGCAGCAGCTTCAGCATGGGAGCGTCAGCCTCCAGCAGCTTTCCCAGGAAGGCGTAGAACCATTCCTCGTGGACCGTGCGCAGGGGCAGGAACCACATGAGCCAGTCCAGCCGCAGATGGTACGGGGCCCACTGGCGTGGAAGCCTCTGCACCTCGCCCGGCTTCCCCTTGAAGCCGTACTCGCGCCAGTCAGCCGCCTCGTCCGGCTCCTCGTCCAGCGTGCCCTCCACCGCCACCTCGACGCGCTGCTTCGTCACCGTGCCGAAAGCACCGTACGTGTTCACCAGCTGCCAGCGGTTGAAGCTGGCGTTCATCAGCTGGTACTGGGAGAACAGGTTCTTGATGGGCCAGTAGCTGAGGACCACCAGGAGCAGGGATGCGGCCAGCGTGATGAGAAGCCACCACAGCGGTGTCTCCCCGCTGCTGTGCCAGTCGAGCGGAATGAACGGGAGCAAGGCGTGCGCCACGGAATCGCTGACGCCGGCGAAGGCCAGCACAATCGCAATCCAGTTCAGCCAGGCGAAGTTACCGCTGGCCACCAGCCACAGCTGGGTGAAGATGATGATGCCGGCCGCGATACTGCCCAGCGGCTGCGGCGCGAAGAGAAAGAACGGCACCACCAATTGGGCGAAGTGGTTGCCCAGCACCTCCAGCCGATGGAATGGCTTGGGCAGCAGATGCGCCTGCCGGCTTAACGGGCCCGGCATCGGCTGGGTCTCGTGGTGGTAGTACAGGGCCGTGAGGTCGCGCCATTCCCGGCCGCCGCGGATCTTGATCATGCCTGCCCCGAATTCCAGCCGGAACACCAGCCACGCCACCAGGATCAGCACGGTCCGCGGCGGATCGGTCTGGTCGGACCCCAGGAAAGCCACCGTGAAACCGGCTTCCAGGAGCAGCATCTCCCAGCCGAACCCGTAGAACGTCTGCCCCACATTGACCACCGACATGTACAGCAGCCACAGTGCCAGGAACGCGACCAGCGGCACCCAGGGCGGTCCCAGCTGGGGGAGCCCCAGTACCAGGACGCCGGATAGAACCAGACCCGCTGCGCAGACCGCCCGGAGCAGCCGGTCCGAGTAGCGCCAGCGGAACAGCGTGGGCCTGCGCATCCGGACGAAGGCCTTCAGGTAATCCGGAACAGGAAGAAGGCCGCGCTCGCCGAGGAGCGCAGGGAACTGGTTGAAGGAGGACAGGAACGCGACGAAGTAGAGTGCGGCAACACCGCGCTGCAGCACCTGCCGGGCGAATTCATAGTCCGGCGCATCGAACCACGCTGCCCAGTCCACGGGCACCACGTTACCCCGGCGGGCAAGCGCGTCAAGGTGTTGGCCGGCCGCACGTGTGACACGGCTCCCGCCCGGCTGCCCCGCCCGTCCGGCGGCAGCCGGCGGTGCGGGATACTTAAGCAATGCAGACTTCGGGCCCCGACCTACCCATGACAGGCCAGCCGCGCAGGATCGTCATCCTCGGATCCACCGGTTCCATCGGCACCCAGGCGATTGACGTCGTCGACGGCGCCCCGCACCTTTTTGACGTCGTGGCGCTGAGTGCCGGAGGTGGCAACCTCGAACTGCTCGCACGGCAGGCCGTGCACACGCGCGCCGCCGCCGTCGGCATTGCCGCAGGGGATCCCGCGCTCCTCCGGGACCTGATCAATGACGCCGCCGGCGCCGCAGGGATCGGGCAGTACCGTCCCGAAATCATCGCGGGCCCGGACGCCTCGGCCCGGATTGCTGCCGTGGAGGCGGACGTGGTGCTCAACGGCATCACGGGCTCAATCGGATTGGCCCCAACCCTTGCCGCGCTGGAATCAGGCGCCACACTTGCTCTGGCCAACAAGGAATCCCTGATCGTCGGCGGCTCGCTGGTCAAGGCCGCCGCGGCGGAGGGACAGATCGTGCCGGTCGACTCCGAGCACTCAGCTATCGCCCAGTGCCTGCGCTCCGGGACCGCGGCGGAGGTGGACAAGCTCATCCTGACCGCCTCGGGCGGGCCCTTCCGCGGCAGGACCCGGGAGGAGCTTTTCGCCGTTACGCCGGAGGAGGCGCTGGCCCACCCCACCTGGGACATGGGCCTCATGGTCACCACCAACTCAGCCAGCCTGGTGAACAAGGGCCTTGAAGTCATCGAGGCGCACCTGCTGTTCGACATCCCCCTGGACAGGATCGACGTGGTGGTCCATCCCCAGTCCGTGGTCCACTCCATGGTGCAGTTCGTGGACGGTTCCACTATCGCCCAGGCATCCCCGCCGGACATGCGCCTGCCGATTGCGCTGGGCCTGGGCTGGCCGGACCGGGTGCCCGGTGCGGCCACGCCCTGCGACTGGACCCGGGCCACCAGCTGGACGTTTGAGCCCCTGGACTCCCAGGCCTTCCCCGCCGTCGGGCTTGCCAAGGACGCCGCGCGGCGCGGCAGCACCTATCCTGCCGTGTTCAACGCCGCCAACGAGGAAGCCGTCATGGCGTTCCACGGGGGCCGGATCCGGTTCACCGACATCGTGGACACCATCGACGCTGTCCTCAGCGAACATTCGGGTTCCTCCCGGCTGACGGTCGGATCCGTGCTCGATGCTGAGAAATGGGCACGTGCGCGCACCCACGAACGTTTAGCAGTGAGCAGTCTCTAGGAAGCAGCAGATCTTAAGCATGAGTCCCGTCATCCTCTTCATCCTTGGTGTCGTCTTCGTGGCGATCGGCATCGCGGTATCGATTGCGCTGCACGAGGTGGGCCACCTGGTGCCCGCCAAGCTCTTCAAGGTGCGCGTCACCAAGTACATGATCGGCTTCGGCCCCACCCTCTGGTCGACCAAAAAGGGTGAGACCGAGTACGGTTTCAAGGCGCTGCCGCTGGGCGGTTATGTCTCGATGATCGGCATGTACCCGCCGAACAAGGAGGACGGCTCGGTGCGCCCCTCCAGCACTGGCATGTTCCAGACACTGGCCACCGAGGCCCGTTCCCTGGCCCATGAAGATGTGGGTCCCGGGGACGAGAACCGGGTGTTCTACCGGCTGCCGGTCTGGAAAAAGATCATCATCATGCTCGGCGGGCCTGCCATGAACCTGCTGATCGGCCTCGTGCTCACCGCAGTACTGCTCATGGGGTTCGGCATCTCCGAGCCCACCACCACCATCGCCGACGTCTCCAAGTGCCAGGTGAAGGCGGGGGAGACCGTCGACCCGGATTCGGCCGACTGCAAGCCGACCCCGGCGGCTGCCGCCCAGCTCAAGCCCAACGACGTCATCACCTCCTTCGACGGAAAAACCGTGACCAGCTGGGAGCAGCTGACGGGCTGGATCCGCGCTTCGGCCGGGAAGGAAGTGTCCATCACCGTGGAGCGCAACGGCTCGCCGGTGACCAGCACCGTCACGCCGGTCCTGTCCGCACGTCCGGTCGTCGGACCGGACGGACGGCAGGCGAGGGACGACGCCGGAACGCTCCTGTACCAGGACGTCGGTTTCCTGGGCATCGGTGCGCAGACCGCCCTGGTTCCCCAGCCGGCGTCGTCCGTCCTGCCCATGGCAGGGGAGAACATCAGGCAGGTGGCCGGGGTGGTCCTCAACCTGCCCGCCCGCGTTGCCGGCGTTGCCAAGGCGGCGTTCAGCGAGGAACCCCGCGACCCCAACGGCCCCATCAGCGTGGTGGGCGTGGGCCGCGTGGCCGGCGAGGTGGCGGCCATGGAGGAAGTGCCGGCCCAGGCCAGGCTGGCTGCCCTGGTGGGACTGCTGGCCGGGCTGAACTTTGCCCTCGCGGTCTTCAACCTGATCCCGCTGCTTCCGCTCGACGGCGGCCATGTCGCCGGCGCACTGTACGAGGCGGTGCGGCGGCGGGTCGCCAAGCTGCTGGGCAAGCCCGACCCGGGCGCCTTCGACATCGCGAAGCTGCTGCCGGTGACTTACGTGGTGGCCGCGCTGCTGATGGGGATGGGCGCCCTGCTGATCTACGCAGACATCGTGAAGCCGGTGAATCTGTTCGGCTAGTCTGTTTTAGTCATTATCGGCTGATTTCGGATAATCAGCTTGAAATGATTGATTTGTGGATATAAGCCGGATACGGTTTAGCCATGTTCGTTCTGACCATCGATCAGCGGGACAGTACCCATGACCTCGACCGCGTGCCCGAGCTCCTCGCGGCACTCGGCAGCTATCCGGGCACACGCTTTGAACGCTCCGTCGGCGATGAGGTGCAGGGAGTTCTGCAGGACCCGGTTCTGGTGGTCGACGCGGCGCTCAGCGCCCTGCGCAGCGGGCACTGGTACGTCGGGATCGGCGTAGGGCCGGGAACGCTGGCTCAGGACGCCAGCCCCCGCGAAGGCTCCGGGGCTGCCTTTGTTGCTGCGCGCAAGGCGGTGGAACGGGCCAAATCCGCGGCAGGCCACGTGCCCGTGGCCGTGGCTGCGGGAAGCCGGGCGCATGACGCCGCGGCGGCGTGCGCCAATGCGGAGGCCGTGCTGCGGCTCGTCGGGAAGCTGGTGCAGGACCGGACCGAGGCCCAGTGGCGGGTGGTGGATGCCCTCCGTGCCAAGATCGGAGCAACAGCCGGGCAGGGCGCAGGACGCCACGGCCTCCAGAAGCTGGTGGCGCAGGAACTGGGAATCAGCGAGCAGTCGGTGAGCCGCTCCGTCCTCCGGTCGGGCTGGCAGGAAGAATGGGCGGCACGGCCTGCGGTGGAAATGCTGCTGGCGACCGCACACCGCCTCGCCCTTGATAACTCTCTAGACCAGGGCCGCGACGAGAAGCTAGGAGAACCGTGAACGCTGTCTGGATCGCAGCCGCCCTGCTGACGGCCGGTTTCGTGGGCTGGCCTGTCACGGCCCTGGTTTTCCGGCTGGCCCGCACCATCGATGACAAAGCCGACGCCGCCGTGGCCGGCAGGGACGCAGCCGAGGACCCCTCGGCCGATGTGACCGTGGACAGCCCCCTCGCGGCGGACAGCCCGGCCGCGGCGGACAAGGGCAATACGGTGAACGGCGACATTACGGTGGACGCCGGCACTGCTGGCGCGCCGGTAGCGGGAAGTGAGGCGCCGGCCACACGCATTCTCCGGGGCGGGGCCATCATCGGGGTGCTCGAGCGGCTTGCTGTCTGCCTTGCGATCCTGGCCGGACAGCCCGTGGCCATCGCCTACGTGGTGGCCATCAAGGGCCTGGGCCGGTTCGCGGAACTGAAGGAAACGCCCGTGGCTGCGGAGCGGTTCATCATCGGCACCCTGGCCTCTATGCTGTGGGCCGCCGGAGTTGCCGCCTTCACGAAGGTCGTGCTCCTCGGGTAGCCCGGCCGCGGGATAGGGTATCTCTATGACTGTTTTTGCTGTTGAGTACGTATACGACGCCGAGTCCTCCGAAACGCGCGCGGCCACCCGGCCCGCCCACCGCGAATGGACTGCAGGACTCGCGCAGGACGGCACGCTTCTTGCCAGCGGACCCTACGGCGACGGTGCGGGCGCACTGCTGATCTTCAAGGCGGCCGACGAAGCCGCCCTTAACGAACTCCTGCGGCAGGATCCCTTCGCTGCTGCGGGCGTCATTTCCGGCACACGAACCACCGAATGGGCCCCCGTGACCGGCCTCCTGGCTGAGCACGCAGCCTAACTACCCCGCACTACCGATTTTCGATTTCAAGGAGTCCACGTGACCTCGGTCAGCCTGGGAATGCCATCCGCACCACCGCCCGTTCTTGCCCCGCGCCGCAAGACGCGCCAGATCAAGGTGGGCTCCGTCGGCGTCGGTTCCGACTTCCCCATCAGTGTGCAGTCCATGACCACCACGCCCACCACGGACATCAACGCCACGCTGCAGCAGATTGCCGAGCTGACCGCCTCCGGCTGCGACATCGTCCGCGTCGCCTGCCCGTCCGCGGACGACGCCGAGGCGCTGCCGATCATCGCCCGGAAGTCGCAGATCCCGGTCATCGCGGACATCCATTTCCAGCCGAAGTACGTCTTTGCGGCCATCGAGGCCGGATGCGCCGCGGTCCGCGTCAACCCGGGCAACATCCGCAAGTTCGACGACCAGGTCAAGGAAATCGCCCAGGCGGCCAGGGACCACGGCACGTCCATCCGCATTGGCGTCAACGCCGGATCGCTGGAACCGGGCATCCTGAAGAAGTACGGCAAGGCAACCCCGGAGGCGCTGGTCGAGTCGGCGGTCTGGGAGGCCTCGCTGTTCGAGGAGCACGGCTTCCACGACTTCAAGATCTCCGTCAAGCACAATGACCCCGTGGTCATGGTGGCGGCCTACGAAATGCTCGCCGAGAAGGGAGATTGGCCGCTGCACCTGGGCGTCACGGAGGCCGGCCCCGCCTTCCAGGGAACCATCAAGTCGGCCACGGCCTTCGGCGCCCTCCTCTCGCGCGGCATCGGCGACACCATCCGCGTGTCCCTGTCCGCCCCTCCCGTCGAGGAGATCAAGGTGGGCAACCAGATCCTGCAGTCACTGAACCTGCGCCCCCGCAAGCTGGAAATCGTCTCCTGCCCGTCCTGCGGCCGGGCCCAGGTGGACGTCTACACCCTCGCCGAGCAGGTCACCGCGGGCCTCGAAGGCATGGAGATCCCGCTGCGCGTCGCCGTCATGGGCTGCGTCGTCAACGGTCCGGGTGAAGCGCGGGAAGCTGACCTCGGTGTCGCGTCCGGCAACGGCAAGGGCCAGATATTTGTGAAGGGTGAGGTCATCAAGACTGTCCCCGAGAGCCAGATTGTTGAGACACTGATCGAAGAGGCCATGCGTATCGCGGAAGAGATGGGGGAGGCCGATGGCGAAGATGCTGTCAAGGGTAGCCCCGTGGTTAGCGTCTCATAAGGACGGCGCCGCCCCGGACGGTGCTGCCGTCCGGGTACTGGGTGTTGCGGACACCCGCCAATTGCGTGATCTGGCCGAAACGGATCCCGTAGCCAATGTCTTCATTCTGGCGCATTTGGAGTCGACGGACTCCGCCGCGCCCACGCCGGGCGGTGCCAGCGTCCTGGGGGTTTTCGACGACGACGTGCTGGTTGGTGCCTGCTGGGCAGGCGCCAACCTCGTTCCCGTCCAGCTGGATCCCGAACTGGCAGGCCCGGTGGCTGCTGCGGCCCACCGTTCGGGGCGCCGGTACGCCTCGATCTTCGGCCCGGCCGGCACCGTCCTTGCCCTGCACCGGCACTTGGAGGAGCTGGGCCACGCGGCTCATGAGGTGCGGCCGGACCAGCCGCTCATGACCATCACCGGAGCCCCGGCCGTTGAGCCGAACTGGGAGCTGGGATACGGGCAATACGCGGATTTTGATGTCATCCTCCCCGCCTGCGCGGCGATGTTCGAGGAGGAGGTGGGCTACTCGCCGTACCTTGGCGGGCGCGACTTTTACAGCCGCCGGGTGGCGGGACTGATCCGCCAGGGCCACTCGCTGGTCCACGTCAAGGACGGGGAAGTCATTTTCAAGGCCGAGCTCGGAGCCGTCACGTCCGAGGTCACCCAGGTCCAGGGGGTGTGGATGAATCCCAGCCACCGGGGACTCGGGCTCAGCGCCGGCTATATGGCAGCCGTGGTGCTGCTGGCGCAGAAGATGGCGCCTGTCACCAGCCTGTATGTCAATGACTACAACTCCCGGGCGCGTGCCACGTATGAACGTGTCGGCTTCCGGCAGGTGGGGACCTTCGCTACGGTCCTGTTCTAGCCGGGGCCACCCCGGGCGCAGGTCCCCGAACAGGGGATTTGAAATCGGTGACGGCTATCACATAGGTTCTACCTAACCGCGTTTTCGGACTCGGGTGGTCTCTCAAGAATTGGCGGCATGACCGGCCGCGGAGCCACGCCACCACAGGGATGACCAGCCGGAAACGGCCAGGGGCTTCACCTGCGGGGCGTGGCTTTTCTGTTCAGCTCCCGCCGGACCCGGAACCTGTACTGCTGCCCAGCCGGTAGATTAGTACCCAGACAATCAGCACTTCCCCCAAGAAACGGACACCTACCCGTGGTTCTTCGACTCTCCAAGCTTTTCCTGCGCACCCTGCGTGAAGACCCCGCCGACGCCGAGGTGGCCAGCCACCGGCTGCTCGTGCGCGCGGGATACATCCGCCGCGCGGCTCCGGGCATCTACACCTGGCTGCCGCTGGGGCTGAGCGTGCTGCGCAAGGTGGAACAGATCATCCGCGAAGAGATGGCCGCCATCGGCGCCCAGGAAGTCCACTTTCCTGCGCTCCTGCCGAAGGAGCCCTACGAGGCGACCAACCGCTGGACCGAATACGGCGAAGGGCTGTTCCGGCTTCAGGACCGCAAGGGCGGTGACTACCTGCTGGCCCCGACGCACGAGGAAATGTTCACCCTGCTGGTCAAGGACCTGTACTCCTCGTACAAGGACCTGCCGCTGAGCATCTACCAGATCCAGAACAAGTACCGCGACGAGGCACGCCCGCGCGCCGGCCTGCTCCGCGGCCGCGAATTCATCATGAAGGACTCGTACTCGTTCGACGTCGACGACGCCGGGCTGGACGCCGCCTACGCCGCCCACCGTGAGGCGTACCTGAAGATCTTCGAACGGCTGGGCCTGGAAGTCATCCCCGTCACAGCCACGGCCGGCGCCATGGGCGGTTCCAAGAGCGAGGAATTCCTGCACCCCACGGAGGTCGGCGAGGACACGTTCGTGCGCTCCGCCGGCGGCTACGCCGCCAACGTCGAAGCCGTGAGCACGGTGGCCCCCGCCGAGATCGACTTCACCAACGCCCCGGCCGCGGTGATCCGCGACACCCCGAACACCCCCACGATCGACACGCTTGTGGCGGCATCCAACGAGCTCGCGCCGCGCAGCGAGGCCGACGGCGGCCCCTGGACTGCCGCTGACACGCTCAAGAACGTGGTACTCGCCGTTACCCTTCCCACTGGTGAGCGCCAGATCGTCGTCCTCGGTGTCCCGGGCGACCGGGGCGTGGATCTCAAGCGCGTCGAGGCCAACATCGGCGCCTACCTCCCGGTCGCCGGCGAAATCGCCGTCGAAGCCGCCGGCGAGGAGGACCTGGCCCGCAACCCGCTCATCGTGCGCGGTTACCTCGGGCCCGGCATGTCCCTGGACGAGCCGCTCCTTGGCCTGGAGGGCGCCGCCAAGCTTCTGTACCTGGTCGACCCGCGTGTTGTCAGCGGCACGGCCTGGATCACCGGTGCCAACATGGCCGGCAAGCACGTCTATGACCTCGTGGCGGGACGGGACTTCACGTGGGACGGCGTCATCGAGTGCACCGAAGTGCGCGCCGGCGACGAAGCCCCGGACGGCTCGGGACCGCTCGAAATCGCCCGCGGCATCGAGATGGGCCACATCTTCCAGCTGGGACGCAAGTACGCCGAGGCGCTGGAACTTAAGGTCCTGGACCAGAACGGCAAGCAGGTGGTGGTCACCATGGGTTCCTACGGCGTGGGCGTCACCCGTGCGGTGGCCGCGCTGGCGGAATCCAACCACGACGCCAAGGGCCTTGTCTGGCCCCGCTCCGTGGCTCCCGCAGACGTCCATGTGGTGGCCGTCGGCCGCGGCGAAGAGATCTTCGCGGCCGCTGAGCAGCTCGCCCTCGAACTCGAAGCCGCAGGCCTGGACGTCATCTACGACGACCGGCCCAAGGTGTCCCCGGGCGTCAAGTTCGGCGACGCCGAGCTTGTTGGTGTCCCCACCATCCTTGCCGTCGGCCGCGGACTGGCGGACGGCGTCGTTGAAATCAAGGACCGCCGCAGCGGCGAGGCTGAAAACGTTGCCGTGGACAAGGCCGTTGACTACGTGGTCAACGCTGTCCGCAGCAACTGACGCCCGCCCCCAGTGGTTTCGGGGTTTGAGTCGATCCAGCTCGCCACTGTCGTCCTGATAGTGGTGGCTGGCTTCTCGGCAGGCTGGGTTGACGCCGTCGTGGGCGGCGGCGGCCTGCTGCAGCTGCCGGCATTGCTGCTGGTGCCGGGGATCACCCCGGTGCAGGCACTGGCCACCAACAAGATGGGCTCCATTTTCGGCACCACCACCAGCGCCGTCACCTATTACGGCCGGGTCCGGCCAGACCTGCGGACGGCCATACCGATGGCCGTCATCGCGCTGGCGGGCAGCTTTGGCGGCGCGCTGCTCGCCACCCGGCTGCCGGCGGAGGTGTTCAAACCGATCATCGTGGTGGCCCTGGTGGCCGTCGCGCTGTTCACGGCCCTCAAGCCCGACGCCGGACACCTCACCGAGCTCAGGCACGACGGCCGCACCCACTATGTGGTGGCCTGTGCCATCGGCGCCGTGATCGGGTTCTATGACGGGCTGATCGGGCCGGGCACCGGATCGTTCCTTGTGATCGCACTGGTTTCCGCGATGGGGTACGCCTTCCTTGAGGCCAGTGCCAAGGCGAAGATCGTCAACATGGCCACCAACGCCGGAGCACTCATATTCTTCCTCCCGCACGGGTCTTTGCTCTGGGGCGTGGGCCTGCTGCTCGGCGCGGCGAACATGGCCGGGGGCTATCTCGGCGCGCGCACGGCCGTAAAGCAGGGGAGCAGGTTCGTGCGCGTGGTGTTCCTCGTTGTGGTGTTCGCGCTGATCGTCAAGCTCGCCTTCGACGTCTGGCAGGAGAACTTCGCCTAAGCCACGGAGGCGGTCCCACCGCCCTGGAAGCCGGCCAGGCCAGCCCGGAGGGCGCTAGGCCGGTGATGAATTCATGGCGGCGCCCGGTTCGGGCAAGTCGCGGGCAGCCGGAAGCCCGTCCAGTGTCTGCCCGGCCAATGTGCTGGCAACCCACAGGGAGCGTGCCATGTCGCCGCCATGGCCGGGCCGGGAGGCGTAGTGCAGGGCGTTGTCGACTTCGCGGGCCAGGCTCCACTGGCGTGCCACTTCCGGGTCCAGTCCTGCGGCGACGCTGAAGTCGTGGCACCTGGCACGTAGGCCGCCGGCGGGATCCGTGGCGGGCAGGTCCGGAATCCGGTTCCAGAGCACAGGGGCCACGGCGAATTCCGCCTCGCCCACCATGGGTTGCGGGTCGATCGCGGCAAAGCCGCCGGACGCTTTGCTGCCTGAGGCGTCGATCCTGGCGAGGATATTGAGGTAATGGAAGTCTGTGTTGACCAGGACGTCCTCGGAAGAGCGGCGGCCTACGGCGCCGCGTGTCTGGCAGACTTCGAGCGCTGCCTCCAGCAGCCAGCGGGGGAACGGGCGGCCAAGCTGTTCCCATTCGGCGGGCAGATCGTCGCTCCACTGTTCCGCCCGGGCGGCCACATGTAAAAACTCCTGCCACTGGGGCCGGCCGTCGGGCACAAGGCTCAGCTCACGCATCAGCCTGCCCCACACTTCCAGGGCAGTGTCCATCGGCACTGTCCGCAGTGACCTGCCGGCGTCCAGGCGCTCAAGAAGCATGGAACACGTCCCGGCGTCGGAGGCCAGCAACTGCACCGCACCATGGCCGCCCCACAGCGCCAGCGCATGGCGTTCCACGAGGGCTTCGTCGTGCGGAAAAGCAACCTTCAGAGCGGCGGCCACGCCTGCCGAGCGGACCGGCACCACAATGCCGCCATGCCCGCTCCAGGGTAGCGTTCCCGGTGCCAGGTCCAGGTCGAGCTGCCACTGGTCCAGCCTGCCGCGGATCATGTCCGGCAGCGACGCCAGCCAGGCCCGGCCGGCGCTGCTGCGTGAGTATCGGCGCGACAGGTCCGGGGGAATGGGAACGTCTGCTGGCGGGCTCACATCTCCAGCGTAGTAGAGCGGGCAGCGTGCGGGCGGCAGGGCGCAGCTCCCGCCGGGCAGCTCGACTGGAGCCCTACACGATGCCGCTGGCGCCCAGCAGGTTACCGATGGAGAATGTCGCGGCCAGGGCGAGGCCGCCACCCACCACCACACGTGCAGCCGCCCGGATCTTTGAGCCGCCGCCGATCCAGGCGCCGACGGCTCCCGTCAGGGCCAGGGCCAGCAGAACCGCTCCAAAGGTCACGGCAACACGGATGTTTTCGGGGGGCAGCAGGATGGCGAACATCGGCAGCAGGGCTCCCAGGGTGAAGGCGATGGCTGATGCAAAAGCGGCATGCCAGGGGCTCACGATGTCTTCTTCATCGATGTTGAGTTCCGCGGAAAGGTGCGCGGCGAGGGCGTCGTGCTCGGTGAGTTCCCGCGCCACATTCCGGGCCGTTTCCTCGCTGAGGCCCTTGCTCCGGTAAATCGCGGTGAGCTCCAGCAGCTCCTCTTCCGGTTCCTCGGCAAGTTCCCGGCGCTCCTTCTCGATCAGCGCCTTCTGGCTGTCGCTTTGGCTGCTGACCGAGACGTACTCGCCCAAGGCCATGGAGACGGCACCACCCACGAGTCCGGCAGCACCGGCCGCGAGGATGGGGCCGTGCTCGCTGGTCGCACCGGCCACGCCCACCACAATGGCTGCAACCGACACGATCCCGTCATTGGCTCCGAGGACACCCGCACGCAACCAGTTCAGACGGTGCACGAGATCGTTGTTGTGGGGCTCATTGGCGTGCTGCCCGTCAAGGGGCAGGGCAGAATTGTCCGCGGAATCCATGGCTCCAGCAAACCACCTGGAGGCAGCCGCCTGCCAGTGGAACTAGGGCGCGGACACGCTTTGACCGGTCGGGTGCGCTGAGGTGGTTTCCGGCTCCGGAAGTTCCGGCAGGATCGCGGTGTCCAGCACAATGCCGGGCACGGGTCCCGGATCGGAGCCCCAGAGCACGGTTCGCTGGGCAGCCGCAACCAGCGAGGCGACTGCCCACTTCCGTGTCTCACCGTCGCTCAGGGCCACCAGGTCGCCGTAGACCGGGAGCGTTCCGGCTTCCAAACTGGCGAGCCCCGCGGCGGGCTTCTGCAGGAACGAGGAGCCCAGGGTGTAGCCCGGTTCACGTGGTGGAACGGACACGCAGTGAACGCGTGTGTACCCCTCGGCCTGCCCTACCAGGGCCTCGTGCCGGGCCAGCAGCCCGGCGGCCTGTTCAGCGGCGGCACCCTTCAGCCGGGTCAGTGCCACCTGGTAGCCGTACACCGTTTCAACTTCCGTCCGGACCGCACGGCCCAAGGCGGCAGCAAGGGTGGCGTTGTCAGGCTGGCCGCTGCTGCCCGGCTGGGGGCCGGCCTGCGGCGGGGCGCTGCTGCCGGAGGGAACGGAACATGTGGTGGCCGCATTGCGCAGCGTTGCTGCCGGCGTCGGGAACGCAGGCGGCGTCGTCCCCGCAGCCTCTGCCAGCGCCGTCGCCTGGAGCAGCTGCGCTGTTCCCACCGCCGCGAGCAGGCGGGCCATCCCGCCGTCGGCCTTTTCAGCATGGACCAGACGTTCCTTGCCGCTTTGGGACAACGCGCCTGCCAGCGCCGGCAGCGTGGCCCGGCCCGACGGTGCCGTGCCCGACGGTGCCCTGCCCGACGGTGCCCTGCCCGACGGTGCCGTGCCCGACGGTGCTGGGGCGGATGATGCGCCGGCAGCCGGGCTGGCGGATCCCGACGCGCCGTCCGGAAGGAGGAGCGCCTGTGCCTGCGTAGTCAGCAAAGTCACAGCGTGTGAAAACAGCTGCCGCCTGGCGCCGGAGGAACCGTTCGCGAGCTGCTGGCTGGCGGCCCTCAGCTCCAGGGTCTCGGCGAGGGCGGCGGAGCGTGCCTGCTCCGAAAAAGGTGGTGCCGCCGGTGCCGGGGATTCCCGCGGAATCAGCGCAAAACCGAGGCTCAGCACCAGGAAGGCGGCGAGTGCCAGCAGGGCGTACCGGAGGTAGCTGGCCGGCCCTCTTTTTCGCCCGCTGTCGTCATTCACAACAGACCATGTTGTCACGGCCGCCGGGAAGTCCGTGCACCAAGCTCTCCGGAAAATCGCTACGCTAGTAGTCACAACATCATCTAACGGGAGGCGGCCGGCATCGTGAGCAATGCAGAAGCCACGACTTCATCAGACCGGACCGGCGCGGGAAAGGCTGAACCCGCGGCTGTCCACAATCCCGAGGCTGAACGCCTCCGCGCCCTGCTGGAACCCGCGGTCCAGTCGCACCGGCTTTACCTGGAGGATGTTGCCATCCACATCGCAGGTTCCAACCGCGTGGTCCACGTTGTGGTGGATCTGCCGCAGGAGGAAACAGGCGGCGTGAGCCTGGACGTCATCGCCGACATCTCCAAGGAACTCTCCGACATCCTGGACAGCGATCCCGGCACGGACAGCCGCCCCTATGACCTGGAAGTCTCGTCGCCCGGCGTGGGGCGGCCACTGACTGAACCGCGGCACTGGCACCGCGCCCGTGGCCGCATGGTCACCGTCAACGTGATCCAGGATGAGAACGTCACGGGCAGGATCAGTTCCGTTGACGATGCCGGCGTGACCCTTGTCCCTGAAATCGCCGTGAAAAAGGGCATGAAGCCCAGGCAGGGCGACCCCGTAAAACTTCCTTTCGACAAGATCCGCAGCGGAAAAGTCGAAATTGAGTTCAGCCGCCTCGACGAGGCCGGTCTGGAAACTGAGCACAATGGACCTTCTGAGGAGGCCTGATGGATATTGACATGAGCGCGCTGAGACTCCTGGAGCGTGAGCGCGAAATCCCGCTGGATCTCCTCATCCCCACGATCGAGCAGGCACTGCTGGTTGCCTACCACAAGTCACCCGGCGCCTTCGAGAAGGCACGGGCGGAGCTGGACCGCAAGAGCGGCCACGTGACCATCTGGGCCACCGAGATTGACGACGACGGCGCACCCATCGGCGAGTTCGAACACACGCCGGCCGGGTTTGGCCGCATCGCCGCCAGCACCGCACGGCAGATCATCCTGCAGCGGCTGCGCGATGTTGAGGATGACAACGTCCTCGGCGAGTTCAAGGGCCGCGAAGGTGAGCTTGTCGCAGGGCTGATCCAGCAGGGCAACAACCCGCACATGATCCAGGTCAACCTGGGCACCGTGGAGGCCCTGCTTCCGCCGCCGGAACAGGTGCCGGGGGAGAAGTACATTCACGGGAACCGGCTGCGCGCCTACGTGATCGACGTGCACCGCGGCACCAAGGGCCCGTCCATCACGCTGTCCCGTTCGCACCCGGGCCTGGTCCGGAAGCTTTTCGAGCTGGAGGTCCCGGAGATCGCCGACCGCTCCGTGGAGATCGTCGCGCTGGCCCGCGAGGCCGGGCACCGCACCAAGATCGCGGTCAAGGCGAACACCCCGGGCATCAACGCCAAGGGCGCCTGCATCGGCGAAATGGGCTCGCGCGTGCGGGCGGTCATGACCGAACTGAATGACGAGAAGATCGACATCGTTGACTTCAGCGAGGATCCGGCCACCTTCATCGCCAGCGCGTTGTCGCCGTCGCGCGTGAATTCCGTCACCATCACCGACGAGGCCACCCGGTCCGCCCGCGTTGTGGTGCCGGACTACCAGCTCTCCCTGGCCATCGGCAAGGAGGGCCAGAACGCCCGCCTCGCCGCCAAGCTGACGGGCTGGCGCATCGATATCGTCTCTGACGCGGCCGCTCCGCGCGGCTAGAGGAGTGGGCCGGACGGCCGAAAAACCGTCCGGAACAGCACCTGGCTTCGAACGGACTGTCCGCCCCCGTGGCGGGCAGTTTCGGTTTCCGGTTTCGGGTATAAGGCCCCTGAGGGGCTAGAATAGAACTTGGCCGCGCCTAGCGGCCGGCATCAGCGTGTTCATGCGCCCGGACCTGTTCAACGCAGGCCTGCCGAAAGGCAGTGGAGGGTGGCCGGACAGGCAGATCGGTACAGGCAGGAAGATACTCGGAAGTGGCACACGTGCAACCCCACGGGAATCAGCCGCAGCGTACCTGCATCGGATGCCGGCAAAAGGGGCCGCGGTCTGAGTTGCTCCGGCTCGTCTCCGACGCCGGCGGTTCGTCCGCCGTCGTGGTGGATGAACGACGCCGGATGGCTGGCCGGGGTGCATGGCTGCATCCCAGCGAAGCGTGCCTGGCCCTGGCGGTCAAGCGGCGAGCCTTCGGAAGGGCCCTCAACGGGTCAACCGGAACCGCCGCCGTCGAACGCCGGATAACGGCAGGAGCGCACGCTGCGGACGTCCCGGCGTCTGCAGTACCAACCGTCCAACCTGAAAGCGGGTCAGAAATCTGATGGAAACCCGATGAGTTCCCAGCGATGAGTGCGTAACGATGACAACTTTGTTGCGCTCTGCAATGGGCCTTTCAGCTGTAACAGCAGCGGGGGCCCGCAGTAAGAAGTAGACGGTTCGTGCCTGGCTCGGTGCGGACCGAGACAGGAGAAATGTGGCCAAGGTCCGCGTACATGAGCTTGCAAAAGAGCTCGGTATTACTTCCAAAGATGCAGTAACCAAACTGCAGGAACTGGGCGAATTCGTTCGCTCCGCCTCATCCACCATTGAGGCCCCCGTGGTGCGGAAACTCCGCAACGCGTTCCCGGCTGCCGCCGCTTCGAAGTCCGAAGCCCCCGCAGCTGCCCCCAAGTCCCCGGCCAAGCCGGCTGATTCCCGTCCGGCGCCGGCTCCCGGTCCCGCTGCCCCCAAGGCTGCGGCACCTGCTCCGGCTCCCGCCCCGGCACCGGCTCCCAAGGCCGAGGCGCCTGCAGCTCCGGCTGCTCCCGCCGCCCCGGCAGCTCCTGCTGCCGCTACGCCTGCCGCGCCCTCCACGGGTGCCAAGCCGGGAGCCCGTCCCGCGCCCAAGGCAGAAACTCCCGCACGTCCGGGCGGTGCGCCGCGCCCCGGTGGCCCCCGCCCCGGCAACAACCCCTTCGCCACGTCCCAGGGCATGCCCCGGGGCCGCGGCGGAGACGGCGAGCGTCCCCCTCGTCCGGGCAACAACCCGTTTGCCACGTCCCAGGGCATGCCCCGTCCCGGCGGCGGCCGCGCTGATGGCGAACGTCCCGGCGGTCCCCGTCCGGCAGCCGGTGCAGGCGGACCCCGCCCCGGTGCTCCGCGTCCCGGGGCTACGCCCGGCCCGCGTCCCGCGGCTGGTGCAGGCGGACCCCGTCCCGGTGCTCCGCGCCCCGGTGGTGGAAACCGGCCTACGCCTGGCATGATGCCTAACCGCACCGATCGTCCCGCACCTGCAGGTGCCGGCCGTCCCGGCGGCGGCGGCCGCGGACCCGGCCGTCCCGGTGCTCCCGGAACCGGTGGTCCCGGTGGCGGCGGCGGTGCTCCCGCCGGCGGTGGCTTCGGCAAGGGTGGCCGCGGTCGCGGTGGAACCCAGGGTGCCTTCGGTAAGGGCGGCGCCGGCCGCGGCAAGCAGCGCAAGTCGAAGCGCGCGAAGCGCCAGGAACTTGAGCAGATGAGCGCACCGTCGCTTGGTGGCGTGAGCGTACCCCGCGGCGACGGCAACACCGTTATCCGGCTCCGCCGTGGCTCGTCCATCACGGACTTCGCCGACAAGATCGAGGCGAACCCCGCCGCGCTGGTTACCGTGCTCTTCCACCTCGGTGAAATGGCAACGGCAACCCAGTCGCTGGACGAGGACACCTTTGCACTCCTTGGCGAGGAACTCGGCTACAAGCTGCAGGTCGTTTCGCCGGAGGATGAGGAGCGCGAGCTGCTCAGCACGTTCGATATCGACGTCGAAGCCGAACTCGAGGCCGAGGGTGACGAAGAGCTTGAGGCACGTCCTCCGGTAGTCACCGTCATGGGTCACGTTGACCACGGTAAGACCCGCCTGCTGGATGCCATTCGTAACTCTGACGTCGTTGCCGGCGAACATGGCGGCATCACGCAGCACATCGGTGCTTACCAGATCAGCCACGAGCACGAGGGTTCGCTGCGCGACATCACCTTCATCGATACCCCGGGTCACGAGGCGTTCACCGCCATGCGTGCCCGTGGCGCGAAGGTCACGGACATCGCCATCCTGGTGGTGGCAGCGGACGACGGCGTGATGCCCCAGACCGTTGAAGCCCTCAACCACGCCCAGGCGGCCAACGTGCCGATCGTCGTGGCCGTGAACAAGATCGACAAGGAAGGCGCGAACCCGGACAAGGTCAAGGGCCAGCTCACCGAGTACGGCCTGGTTCCCGAAGAATACGGTGGCGACACCATGTTCGTTGAGGTCTCTGCCCGCCAGAACCTGAACATCGACGAGCTGATCGACGCTGTCCTGCTGACTGCTGACGCCGCGCTGGACCTGCGGGCCAACCCGGACAAGGCCGCCCGAGGCATCGCCATCGAAGCGAACCTGGACAAGGGCCGCGGTTCCGTTGCCACCGTCCTGGTGCAGTCCGGTACCCTCGCGGTCGGCGACACGATCGTGGCCGGTACGGCCCACGGCCGCGTCCGCGCCATGTTCGACGAGGACGGCGAAGCACTTGATGTCGCACTGCCGTCCCGCCCGGTCCAGGTCCTCGGCCTGTCCAACGTGCCGCGCGCCGGTGACACCTTCCTGGTGACCGCCGACGAGCGTACTGCCCGCCAGATCGCCGAGAAGCGTGAAGCGGCTGAGCGCAACGCCCAGCTCGCCAAGCGCCGCAAGCGCATCAGCCTGGAAGACTTCGACCAGGCCGTCGCCGAAGGCAAGATCGACACCCTCAACCTCATCCTCAAGGGTGACGTCTCCGGTGCCGTGGAAGCCCTCGAAGACGCGCTGCTCAAGATCGACGTCGGTGAAGGTGTCCAGCTCCGTGTCATCCACCGCGGTGTTGGTGCGATCACGCAGAACGACGTCAACCTGGCAACGGTCGACAGCGCCGTCATCATCGGCTTCAACGTCAAGCCGGCCGAGCGTGTTGCCGAACTGGCAGACCGCGAAGGCGTGGACATGCGCTTCTACTCCGTCATCTACTCCGCAATCGATGACATCGAGCTGGCACTCAAGGGCATGCTCAAGCCGGAGTACGAAGAGGTCCAGCTGGGCACGGCCGAGGTCCGCGAAGTGTTCCGTTCCTCCAAGTTCGGCAACATCGCAGGTTCCATCGTTCGCACCGGTACCATCCGACGCAACACGAAGGCCCGCATCAGCCGCGGCGGCAAGCTCATCGGCGACAACCTCACGGTGGAGACGCTCAAGCGCTTCAAGGACGACGTCACCGAGGTCCGTACGGACTTCGAGTGCGGTATCGGTCTTGGCTCGTACAACGACATCGTTGAAGGCGACATCATCGAGACCTTCGAGATGCGCGAGAAGCCGCGCGTCTAAGTCGGTTTAGCGTTCCGAGGTGCGGGGCCGTTGGGTTTTCCCGGCGGCCCCGTACTTTCGCCCGCCCGGGAAGCCTCCGAGTATTGGGGGCGCCCCGCCCCTTCGCTGGCCGGCTTGGAATCTTCGATCCCGAGCCGCCCAGCTCCGGCAGCGGTATCAGCCTTCCCAATGCTCGCAAGCTCGCATCGGGTCCCTCGGCTGTTACCTTGGATGCCACTCCCAGGCTGCCGGAAAAAATCCAACGAGTCCGTCGTAGACTCGCCTTAGGTGCGTGGCAGATAACTGAAACGGTCGACGCAGCCATTGTGCCGCCGTCGCACTCAATATTTAGGAGTAAAAATGGCTGATCCGGCACGCGCTGCCAAGATGGCGCAGCGGATTAAGGTTGTTGTTGCCGAGGCTTTGGGCCGGAAGGTGAAGGATCCCCGACTTGAGGGGATTACTGTTACCGACGCCCGGGTGACCAATGACCTGCAGCACGCCACCGTCTACTACACCGTGTTCGGCGACCAGGCCGTGCAGGCTGATGCGGCCAAGGGGCTGGAGAAGGCCAAGGGCGTGCTGCGGCAGGAAGTAGGCCGGAACATTACTGCCCGGCTCACTCCCACGCTCGAGTTCGTCGCGGACCAGATCCCCGTGAACGCGTCCAACCTCGAGGAGCTGCTCCGCACCGCCAAGCAGCGCGATGCGGAGGTGGCTGAACTGGCACGCAACGCCAAGCACGCCGGCGACGCCGACCCGTACAAGAGCGACGTCCAGCCGGATGTGGAAATCGACGAAGACGATTTCGACGAAGAGGACCTCGACCTAGTGGACGGCGACGCCATCGACGAGGACCGCAACCGCTAGGGTTCAGGGTTCTGTGGGGCGGAAGCCCCGCCGTCAGGCAAAATAAGGGC
>NZ_JBHVBL010000019.1:0-73881 GCF_042668165.1 Arthrobacter sp. NPDC057388 | reverse complement strand
CCTGCCACAGCCGTCCTGGCTGCGGCAGGCGTTCCTTTTAGCCTGCACCCGTACAGCCATGATCCGGCGGCAGCCAGTTACGGGCTGGAGGCGGCCGAGGTCCTGGGAATCGATCCTGCCCGGGTCTTCAAGACGCTCATGGTGGAGATCGACGGCCGGCTCGCCGTCGGCGTCGTTCCTGTCAGCGGAAACCTCGACCTCAAGGCAATCGCTGCCGCGCTGGGCAGCAAGAAGGCCGCCATGGCGGACCCTGCCGCGGCCGAACGGCGCACCGGCTACGTCCTGGGCGGCATCTCGCCGCTGGGCCAGCGGCAGCCCTCCCCCACTGTGATCGACGAAAGCGCCCTCGCCCTGGACACGGTCCTTGTCTCCGGCGGCCGGCGGGGCCTCGACATCGAGCTGGACCCCCGCGACCTCATGCGCCTCACCAAGGCAATCACGGCACCGATCGGGTCAGGTTCCCAGGTCGGTTCAGGCTCTTAGCCCGGCACAGGTCCTCAGGCCGGCACAGGTCCTCAGGCCGGCACCGGCACTCAGGCCGGTTCGGGCTCTCAGGCAGGCCGGCCCGGACCGGAACCGGGGTTGGCGCCGGTCCCCGGATTCACCCGCGGCGCCAGCTGCAGCTGCAGCCACGCCCTCACGAGCCCTTCCCAGCGGACCGGATCGGCGTTCCACTCCTTGGCATGCCGCGCCCCCTCGAATGGCTCGAACGTGACCATTTCCGGGTTCTTTTCGGCGAGGAGTGCCGACGGCTGGTAGGGGACGTACTCGTCGTCGACGCTGTGGATGATGAGCGTGGGCGTCCTCAGTTCCACCGCCCTGGAAACCCAGTCCATCGACTTCAGATCCACCGGGGCAGCGAGTCCGGTGAGCCGGCGTCCCACCTTGTGACTCATCATCAGCTGGCCGTAGCGCCCAACAGCCGACGGAATCCGGTTCAGCTCCGCGTGGTGGGCCAGCACGTTCACCCAGTCGATGACGGGCGCGTCAAGGACCATGGCCCGGATGACGTGCCTGTGCTGCGACAGGTCCGCGGTCTGCAGGCAGATGGCTCCTCCCATGGACCAGCCGAAAAGCACGACCTCTTTGGCGCCACGGGAGAGGGCAACGGAAATTGCAGCGTCGACGTCCCGCCATTCAGTGGAGCCCAGACCGTAGCGGCCGTCAAAGGCTGCCGGCGCCAGACCGTCATTCCGGTATGAAACCAGGAGGTTCGGCAACCCGAGTTCATGCACTGCCCGCGCTCCGCGGAGGCACTCCTGCCGCGTCGCCCCCCGGCCGTGGACCATGATGGCCCAGGTATCGGCTCCGGCATCACCGGGGATGAGCCAGGCGGGGGCCGTTCCGCCTTCCACCGCGATGTCAACGTCTTCGAACGCCAGGCCGATGTCGGAAGGAAACTGGTACGTGGCACCGCCCCACCAGCCGCGCGCCGCGGTTTCCAGGCTGCCGCTGTATACGGCCTCCACCTCCCGCAGCACGGTGCGCTCAGCCGGCGAGTAGGACAGGATCCTGCCGATCCTGGCATGCCCGGCACCGCCGTCGAAGAAAAGGCTGTACGTTCCATCGTGCGTGGTCTCCGGTGTGGCCGCGAGGATGACCTGCTGTTCCCGGCCTTCCTTGATGACCGCCAGCACTTCCTGGTCAGCGGCCCGCACGCGGGCGGGGGTCAGCACGCGGCGGGCGAAATAGAGCGCGAGGGCCGACGATCCCGCACCGAGCAGGGCAGCGGCGGTGCCGCCGGCAATGATTCCCCCGAGCGTCCACTTCGCCCGGAGGGTCATGGCACTGCCCTGGGGAGTAGCCGGGAGAACCGAAACAGCATGCGCAGAATCCATGCCACCCATCTTGACGGATCCGGCCTCTTCCGGCACATTCGCTGCCTGGCGCCCGGCCGCCACAGGCATGCCGCACAAATGCATGCAGGCCATGGCGGCCGGGACTAGGCTGATGCCATGAGCGATCCAATCGTCATTCTCACAGAAGAGCCGCTGGGTGCGGACGACCGCGTAAACATCGAGCGCCTGGTGGACGGAGGTGACGCGCCCCTGGTTGTGCTGGTGCCGGCCAACACTGAACGGCACCTGCTGGTGGACTTCCTCGAGAACCTGTCGATGCTGGACATCGCCAAGGCTTTCCGGGAGCTGACGTCACACGCTCCTGATCCGGTCCAGGAACGGGCGGCGGCGGATGCCACGCTGGCCACGTCCGTCAGTGCTTTGGAGGGCATCGGCGGCGGCGTCGCCGGCGAGGTGGTGGACGGCGGAGCCGTCAACGGCCTCGTGGCCAAGGTCAAGGAGCTCGGGGCTGCCCAGGCAGTGGTCATCACCAGGCCGCATGCCGTGGCGGACACGTTCCATACGGACTGGGCCAACCGGGCACAGGACAAGCTCGGCCTGCCGGTGCTGCATCTGTATGCAGGTTCGGGATTTATCGGGGACTCCTGAGCGTTGGTCCCACTATGAGCACTCCCGAGAAATCCGACCTCACCAATACCGCCGCCAGCGCTACACCTGCCGCAGGCCGCTCCGACGAAGACTGGCGCCGGGAACTGACCCCCGAGGAATACCACGTGCTGCGCCAGGCCGGCACGGAGCGCCCCTATACCGGGGAATACTGGGACACCCACACCGCCGGGGTGTACAACTGCCGCGCGTGCGGGACCGAGCTGTTCACCAGCAAGGAGAAATTCGATTCCCACTGCGGCTGGCCGTCGTTCTGGGCCCCGCTGGCCGAAGGGCGGGTCCGTTACATCCACGACCGGACGCTGGGCATGGACCGCATCGAGGTCCGGTGCGCCAACTGCGATTCCCACCTCGGGCATGTCTTCGAGGGCGAGGGTTACGGGACGCCCACCGACCAGCGCTACTGCATCAACTCCATCTCGCTGAAGCTGGTTCCGGCGGCGGACGGCACGGGAGCCTAAGGGTGCCGGGCGCTGCGCCTGGCGCCTGCTGCCGGAGCCTTTAGCCTTACAGTTTCTTATGCTCAAGCCTTTCATCGATTAGCAGACCTGCCTGCTTGCTACGCTCGCGGTACAAGCTCAGATGACCAGGAAGGCGAGGCCAGCGATGACCGCAACCGTACACACAGCACCAGCCCGAATCTCCGCAGCACACCCTGAATGGCAGCGCCTTAAGAGCGCCGCCATTGCCCTGCGGGCCTTGCAGGTGCAGGACGGTTCCATCCCTGACCCGGCCGATCATTCTGCAGCGCACGGTCTGGTCACGGCCCTCGTCAGCGCCATCGGGGAGCTCGCACCGGCGTTCCCCCACGACGCCCTGTACCTGGACCTGGTGTGCCGCGACTTCGGCCGCTGGGCCCAGGACGGGTTTGGTGTGCCGGACTTTCTTGACTCCCTGCTGGCGTTCCAGCCGCAAGCGGATCGCGAGGACGGACTGCAGCACCTCGTGGTCTTCCCGATGTACACGCAGAACGGCAGCAGCAGCCGGCTCGTGGAGGCGGTCCTCATCGACGTCGTCTGGCCAGACTTCATTGCCGGCCTGGAGCAGGGCGACTACTCGAACCGCCTGTTCGTGCCCATCCGGTTCATCGACTTCACCCCCGGCTACGACACCAACTCCGCCGTGCTGTTCCCCGAAACCGTGGGCGTGCGGGCAACGCCGAGGTTCACCTGGGGCGCCATCTTCGCAGACCGTGAGGCAGCACGCTTCCGCCGCGTCCTGCGGGCCGCCGCCGACATCACATCGCTCGAGCTGCCCGCCGGTGCCGCGGAACTCCTTGAGGACCAGGAACTCACCGAAAAAACATTCGTCATGTGGGACCTGATCCATGACCGCACGCACATGCGCGGTGACCTGCCGTTCGATCCCTTCATGATCAAGCAGCGGATGCCCTTTTTCCTGTACTCCCTTGAGGAGCTGCGGTGCGACCTGACCGCATTCCGCGAATCCGTGAAGATCGAAAAGGACGAGGCGGCGGATCCGGAAGCCCGGCGGCATGCCAAACTCGTGCAGTACGCCGTCATTTTCGACCGCATCTTCCGGTTCGCCATCACCGGCAGCCGGGTCCGCAACTACGACGGTCTTGGCGGCCAGCTGCTGTTTGCGTGGCTGCACCAGCACCGCGTCCTCCACTGGACCGACAGCCGGCTAAGCATCGATTGGGAACATGTCGCGGGCGTGGTCGTGGAACTCGGCGCCCGGATAGAGGAACTTTACTGGCGCTCCATCGACCGGCCCAAGACGGCCCACTGGCTGGCCGCGTATGAGCTGATCTCAGGCACCGTCACGCCGAACCCGGCGTCGGTCTGGGCCAAGGGACCGGGCGCGCTTCCCCTGGACGGGCCGCCGCGCGGCCTCACGGACCAGGTCCTGGACGATGAGTTCCCGCTGTCCATGTTCTACGAGGCCCTGGAAAAGAAGATGCGCCCCGTCATTGACTCCACGGCCGGCATCACCGGTTCCTGGGATGCGGAGATGCCGGCGGCGGGCCCGGCCACGGCGGCATGACGGACGGCAGCGCGGGCACGGGCAGTCCCCTGCGGGTGCTGGTCACCGGCGGCAGCGGACCCTCCGGGACCGCTGCCGCCCGGGCCCTGCTGCAGGCCGGCTTTACCGTCTTTACCGTTGGGTCAGACAAGGCCCGGATCGAGGCCGCCGCGGAAAGCGCGGGCGGCGCCGTTCCGCTCGTATGCGACCTCGCCGACCTCGCCGCCGTGCAGCACCTGCGGCAGGAGCTCGCGCGCACGTCCGGAAAGATCGACGGCGTCATCCACCTCGTGGGCGGCTGGCGCGGGGCAGAGGGCATCACCGGCCAGACGGATGAGGACTGGGATTTCCTGGAACGCAGCGCCATCACGACGCTGCGCAACGTCACCCGGGTGTTCTATGACGACCTCGCCGCCTCGCGCTGCGGACGCTTTGCCATGGTGTCCTCGACGGCGGTGGACAGTCCCGCTGCCGGCGTCGCCAGCTACGTTGCGGCCAAGGCGGCCGCGGAAGCGTGGACCATGGCCGTGGCCGAGGGATTCCGCCGAGACAACCAAAACAGCCAGAACAACGAAAAGCAGCACAGCGCCGCCGTCGTCTTCGTGGTGAAGTCGCTGGTGGACGCCGGCATGCGCAGCAGGCAACCCGAGCGGAAGTTCCCCGGCTTTACCGACGTCGAGCAGCTGGCTGCTGCCGCCGTCGGGCTCTTCAGCCAGCCCGCAACGGAACTGAACGGACAGCGGCTGCTACTGGCACCGGCGCCTGCCGGTGCTTGAAGCACACAGGGCCCTGCAACTACCTAGACTGAAAGCGTGACCAAAGAGATGACAACAACGGTTGAAACTGCCGGCAGCGGCACCGGAACCAGACTGCACGACGCATCGGTTCGCGGGTTCGCGTCGGACAACTACTCCGGGGTGCACCCCGAGGTGCTGGCCGCGCTGGCGGCCGCCAATGAGGGGCACCAGGTTTCCTACGGCGAAGACGCGTACACCGCCCGCCTGCAGGAGCTGATGGAGGAGCACTTCGGGCCCGGCATCGAGTGCTTTCCGGTCTTCAACGGCACCGGCGCCAACGTGCTGTCCCTGCAGTCCCTCCTCCCCCGCTGGGGTGCAGTGGTCTGCGCGTCGACCGCGCACATCAACATGGATGAGAACGGTGCCCCGGAGCGCGTGGGCGGCATGAAGCTGCTGCAGGTGCACACCCCGGACGGCAAGCTGACGCCCGAACTCATTGACCGCGAAGCGTGGGGCTGGGGCGACGAGCACCGCGCCCAGCCGCTGGCGGTTTCCATTACCCAGACCACCGAACTGGGCACCTGCTACACCGTGGACGAGGTCCGGGCGATCGCCCAGCACGTCCACGCCAGGGGCATGAAACTGCACATGGACGGGGCGCGGCTGGCCAACGCGGCGGCGCACCTGGGCGTCCCGCTCCGGGCCTTCACGCGCGACGCCGGCGTGGACATCCTGTCCTTCGGCGGGACCAAGAACGGACTGCTGTTCGGCGAGGTGGTGGTGGCGCTGAACCCGGACGCCGCCCACGGCTTGCTGTTCCTGCGCAAAATGAACATGCAGCTGGCATCCAAGATGCGCTTCATGTCCGCGCAGTTCATCGCCCTGCTCGAAGGTGACCTGTGGCTTCGCTCGGCCGCCCATGCGAACGCCATGGCCGCCCGGCTGCGCGCCGCGGTGGACGCCATCGACGGCGTGGATCTAACGCAGAAGACGGAGTCCAACGGTGTCTTTGCGATCCTGCCCGAAGGCGTGGCGGACAGGCTGCGGGAGTCGTTCCGCTTCTACGACTGGAACGAGGCCACCCGGGAGGTCCGCTGGATGTGCTCCTTCGACACCCGCGAGGAGGACGTCGATGCCTTCGTGGCGGCCATCAGGGCCGAACTCGCCCGGCACGGGTCCGCGCAGGCGGCAGCGGAGTAACATGCGCAGGATTGCGTGAGCAGGCGGCGAGCCTGCCGGTATCGGAGGTTTCCATTGCGTACCCTGCGATTGTGAACGCACTTGCCCAGGTTCCCGCGAATTTTCTGTATGCGCTGGGAACGCTCCGCAAAGCACGCTGCCGCAGCGAGCTGCGCCTCGACGAGATCCCGGCGCCGGCGCGGCTGGCGCCGTTCGCCGTGGCCCTCGGCGCCGAGGTGGTCGTCCCCGGCGTTGGCAAGGACCGTTCGCCGGTCCAAGACTCGCCGGTCCAAGACTCGCCGGTCCAAGGCTCACCAGTCCATGGTCCGGCGGCCATGGCCCTCGCCCGGTCAGCGGCCGCCGGGACGTCCGGCCCGGCTGCGGGGGAGGATGACGGCGATGGCGAGGAGCTCGCCACCGGCCGCTTCATCCTGCTGCACGATCCCGACGGCTCCGCCGTGTGGGACGGCGAGTTCCGGATCGTCACCTACATCCGGGCACAGCTCGACGCCGAGATGGGCAACGATGAAATGCTCGGCTCCGTGGCCTGGACCTGGCTCGTCGAAGCGCTCGAAACCCACCATGCACCGTACCGCGCCGCCGGCGGGACAGCCACGAGGGTGCTCTCCGAAAGCTTCGGAACACTTGTGGACCGCCCCGCATCGATCGATATAGAACTCCGCGCCTCGTGGACTCCTGCGGGCCCCGATGTCCAGGCGCACCTCGAGGCGTGGTCGGACATGGTGTGCACCTTCGCGGGCCTTCCTCCGCTGCCCGACGGCGTCTCCGCGCTTCCGCGCAGGCGCCGCAGCTAGCACCTGCCTCACGCCGCCCAAACCGGTGGAGTAATTTCCGCGGCAATTAGGACATGATTCTTTTGCCTAATAGCGTGCGGCGTGTAGAGTCCCGTGCTTAGGTGAGCCTAAGACGGGCTCCCCGGCAGAAGGTGCTTTACATGACAGCCAACTTCCTCATCGGCCTCCGGGAGGGCCTCGAGGCGACGCTCATCGTCGTTCTGCTGATGGCCTACCTGACCAAAAGCGGCCGCCGCGCACTGCTCCCCCGGCTGTGGGCGGGCGTGGGGTTGGCTGCGGCCGTGTCCGTGGGCTTCGGCGCCCTGCTGACGTTCGGCCCGCGCGGCCTGACCTTCGAAGCACAGGAAGCGATCGGCGGCGGACTTTCCATCATCGCCGTCGGACTGGTGACGTGGATGGTTTTCTGGATGGCGCGCACCGCCCGCACCCTTGGCAGCGAACTTCGCTCCCGCGTGGACGGTGTCGCCGACGGTGCCACCTGGGGCCTGGTGCTCGTTGCGGCCCTGGCCGTCGGCCGGGAAGGGCTGGAGACGGCACTCTTCCTGTGGGCCGCAGCCCAGGCCAGCGGTGAATCCGGAACGCCCCTGTTCGGCGCCCTCCTGGGCCTCGCCGTGGCTGCCGCGCTTGGCTATCTGCTGCACCGCGGCGTGCTGAAGGTCAACCTTTCCCGCTTCTTTACCTGGACCGGCGTCGCCCTCGTGGCCATTGCCGCGGGTGTCCTGGCCTACGGTGTCCATGACCTCCAGGAAGCGGGCATCCTGCCCGGACTGCACAGCCTCGCCTTCGACGTCTCAGCCGCCGTCCCGCCGTCGTCCTGGTACGGCACCCTGCTGAAGGGAACCCTGAATTTCTCCCCGGCCACGACGTGGCTGGAAGCCACTGCCTGGGTGCTCTACACAGTGCCCGTCATGTTCTTCTACCTTCGCGCCAACTTCCGCCCGGCGGCCCGGCGGGCGGAGGTGCCTGCCGCAGCCGCAGCCGCCGCGTCCTGACCGGCGCCACCTGACCAGTCCAACACATCCCCAACATCCCCAACCCCCAACACCCCCCAAAGGAAACCCCATGCCCGGCTTGACCTCGCCCAAAAATCGCCGGACTGCCGGTGCCCGCCTCGCCGTCGTGGCAGCCACCGCCGTCCTCCCGCTCGCCCTGGCATCCTGCACGGACAACGCGAGTGCCACCACCGCCGCCACTGCCGGCGGCCCCATCCAGGTGACCAGCACCGATGCCGAGTGCAAGGTATCCGCCACGGAAGCGCCCAGCGGCAACCTCACTTTCGCCGTCAGGAATGACGGCGCCGAGGTCACCGAGTTCTATGTGCTCGCCGAAGACGGCCTGCGGATCGTGGCCGAGGTGGAGAACATCGGCCCGGGAATCACCCGCAACCTGGTGCTCACCGCGCCGGCCGGCAAATACATCACCGCCTGCAAGCCGGGAATGAAGGGTGACGGCATCCGCGCCGGGTTCACCGTCAAGGACTCCGGCACGCAGGCCACCGCCGACGCCGACCTCCAGAAGCTCGTGGACACCGGGGTGGCCCAGTACACCGCCTACGTCAAGGACCAGACCGAGCAGCTGGTGGCCGGCACCCGGGAATTCGCCGCCGCGTACGCCGCCGGCGATGCAGCGAAGGCCAGGAGCCTCTACGCAGCCACCCGCATGCACTGGGAGCGGATCGAGCCCGTGGCCGAATCCTTCGGGGACCTCGACCCCAAGCTGGACGCGCGCGAAGCGGACCTCGAACCGGGTCAGGCATGGACCGGCTGGCACCGTGCCGAGAAGGACCTGTTCCCGCCCGCCGGATACAAAGCCCAGACGGGCACCGAGCGCGCGGCAATTGCCAAGCAGCTGGTCACGGACACCGAGGAACTCAGCACCCGCACCCGCACCGTGGAGCTCAGCGCGGACAAACTGGGCAACGGCGCCAAGGAACTGCTGGATGAGGTGGCCCGCGGCAAGGTGACCGGTGAAGAGGAAATCTGGTCGCACACAGATCTCTGGGACTTCCAGGCCAACGTGGACGGTGCCCGGATTGCATTCGAAAACCTCAAGCCCGCCCTGGAGCAGAAGGATGCCGCGCTGGCCAAAGATCTCGAGGCCAAGTTCAGCGCCCTGCAGGCCGAGCTGAAGAAGCTCGCCAAGGGCGACGGCTTCGTGTACTACAACGAGCTGAGCAAGGACGAGGTCCAGCAGCTCAGCGCCCTGGTCGACGCGCTCGGCGAGCCGTTGTCGAAGCTCACCGCGGCAGTGGTGCTGTGAGCGGCTGCCCCTTCGGCGGCCAGCCGCCGGTTGACAGCCCGACCGGTTCCGCGGCGGCCCCGGACACTCCTTCCGACGGCGGCATGCCTTCATCCGGCGGCGGCACGCGCCGGCTGTCCCGCCGCGGTCTTTTGGGGCTGGCCGGTGTGGGCGGTGCGGGAGCAGTAGCGGGCATCGCCACCGGGCTGCTTGGGCACGACGCCCTGGCAACCGCCGCGGCACCTCCGGCCGACAACGGTTCCGTTATCCCCTTCTTCGGCGACCGGCAGGCCGGAATCACCACGGCTGCCCAGGACCGCCTCCACATGGCGGCCTTCGACGTGACCACCGAAGACCGTGCGGCGCTCATCCAACTCCTCAAGGACTGGACCGCCGCCGCCGATGCCATGACCGCGGGCCGGACCACCGGTGCCACCGGCGCCGTCGACGGTCCGTACGACGCTCCGCCGGAAGATACCGGCGAGGCACTGGATCTCGACGCCGGCCGCCTCACCCTCACGTTTGGCTTCGGTGCGTCCCTTTTCGAGAAGGACGGCAAGGCCCGCTTCGGCCTTGCCGGCCGGCGGCCCGACGCCCTGATCGATCTGCCGCATTTCCCCGGCGACGCCCTGGAACCGAACCGCACGGGCGGGGACATCGTGGTGCAGGCATGCGCCGACGATCCGCAGGTGGCGGTGCACGCCATCCGCAACCTTGCCCGCATCGGTTTCGGCAAGGCACGGGTCCGCTGGTCCCAGCTGGGCTTCGGCCGCACGTCTTCGACGTCGCGCGCGCAGCAGACCCCGCGCAACCTCTTCGGGTTCAAGGACGGAACCAACAACCTCAAGGCCGAGGACGCAGCCCTGCTTGACGGGCATGTGTGGGCCGGCGCCGGAACCCGTGCCGGTGAAGCGTGGATGGCCGGCGGCAGCTACCTGGTGGCGCGGCGCATCCGGATGCACATCGAGATCTGGGACCGCACGTCGCTCCGGGAACAGGAAGGCCTGATCGGCCGGACCAAGGGGGAAGGTGCTCCCCTGTCGGGCGGCAAGGAGTTCACCGCCCCCGACTTTGCCGTCAAGGGCAACGACGGTGAACCGCTTATTGGCATGGACTCCCACCTCCGGCTGGCCCACGCGGACCAGAACGAGGGCGTGCGGATGCTCCGGCGCGGATACAACTACACCGACGGCTCGGACGGGCTGGGGCACCTCGACGCCGGGCTGTTCCTTATTGCCTTCGTCAAGGACCCGCGGACGCACTATGTGCCCATGCAGATGACCATGGCAAAGCAGGATGTCCTGGCCCTGGAATACCTCAAGCACACGGGCTCCGGTCTGTTCGCGGTGCCGCCGGGAACCAGGCAGGGCGGCTTCATCGGGGAAGGCCTGTTCGCCTGAGGCCTCCCGGCCTGGCCCTCTTCGCCCGGCACCCTTTACCCGGCACCGCACCGCCGTCGAAACCGACGGCGGTGCGGTGCTGTTCCCGCCAGGAACCGCCCCTTGGGTGTACTGCCGGTAAACTAGGGACATCATGACCCCTCAAAAACCGGATAACACCACAGCCGGCGCTCCGGCTGCTGATACAACACCCCATATAACGGTGGAAGGCTTTGACAGCCGGGTCCCCGTTGTCATCGATCTTGATTCCCCCCGCGACGGGGTGCCTCTGGTCATCGAAACCCAGGCCGGGCTGGAACGCTGCGCCGCGGCGATCGCCGCGGGCACGGGGCCCGCGGGTGTCGACGCCGAACGCGCTTCGGGCTTCCGCTACGGGCAGCGCGCGTTCCTGGTGCAGATCCGCCGGGAGGGTTCCGGAACGTGGCTGATCGACCCCGAACCGTTCGAGGACCTGCGGATCATCAACGACGCCCTGCACGGGGTCGAGTGGATCCTGCACGCCGCCAGCCAGGACCTGCCCTGCCTGTCGGAGCTTGGCATGTGGCCGGACAAGCTCTTCGATACCGAACTTGCAGCCCGCCTGGCAGGGCTTCCCCGCGTCGGCCTCGCGGCAGTGATCGAGCAGTTGCTCGGCTTCGGACTCGCCAAGGAACATTCGGCCGCCGACTGGTCCACCCGCCCCCTGCCGGAACCCTGGCTCCGGTACGCAGCGCTCGACGTCGAAGTCCTGACCGAACTGCGCGAGGAACTCATCGAGCTGCTGGAAGCTGACGGCAAACTTGAATTTGCTGAACAGGAGTTCGCAGCGATCCTGTCCGCCGGGCTCGCACCGCCCAGGGTGGACCCATGGCGCAAGACGTCCGGCCTGCACCAGATCAGGGACCGCCGCCAGCTGGCCGCCGTCCGGGAGCTGTGGCTGGAGCGCGACGCCCTGGCCCAAAAGCGCGATGTCGCCCCGGGACGGCTCATCCCCGACTCTGCCCTCGTTGCCGCCGCCAAGGCGATGCCCGCCACGGTGCCGCAGCTGTTGGGCACAAAGGGGTTCCACGGCAGGGCCGCCCAGCGGGAGGCCCCCCGCTGGCTGCGGTGCATCGCCGCGGCCCGGGCGCTCGAAGATCTGCCTCCGCTGCACCTGCCCACCAACGCCCCGCCGCCCCCGCGGGTTTGGGCTGACCGCGATCTCGCGGCTGCCGAAAGGCTGCAGACCGCCAGGCCGCTGCTGCAGGACAAGGCGGACGAACTCAAGCTTCCGCTCGAAAACCTGCTCACGCCGGACTACCTTCGCCGCGTCGCATGGCGCCCGCCGGCTGACGTCAGTGAAGCCGCCATTGCCGGCGAACTGCGGGAGCTGGGTGCCCGGCCGTGGCAGATCGGGCTGGTGGCGCCGCTGATCACCACAGCGTTCCTCAACCCGCAGCCGCTTCCGCCCAAGGAGGCCCGGGAGGCAAAGGCACAGACCGCCTGACCCGGCGTCGGTTGCAGCTCATATTACTCGCGAGTAACGTTGGCACCACGGATGCCCGGTCCGGCTGCTCTGGCCGCACTGGCACCGGCCGCATGCACGTCTCGATGAGGAGCCACAGAATGAGCGCCGCCGACTTCCGCAAGCTTGCCGAACTCTTCCCGGATGAGGCGGTCACCCATTCCTCGGTGCAGGACATCCAGCTCCCGTCCCCGGACGGCATGGACAGCCCCGGCGTCCTCGCCCTGATAACCCTGGACAACGGGCTGGGCCCGGCCAAGCCCACCACCCTTGGCCCCAACACGCTGATTGAACTGGGCACCGTCCTCGAACGGCTGCGGGATCGGGCCTCCAGGGGTGAAATCGCGGCCGTTGGCATCACGGGCAAGCCGAACTTCTTCGTGGCCGGCGCCGATCTGTCAGCAGTCACGTCGCTGCAGGAAAGGGAGCATGGCCTCTGGATGGCGCAGCTGGGCCACGAGGTCTACTCCACGTTGGCCAACCTGGGCATTCCCAGCTTTGCCTTCATCAACGGCGTGGCCCTCGGCGGAGGCCTGGAAGTCGCCCTGCAGTCCACGTACCGCACCGTATCAACCGGTGCCGGGGCGCTGGCCCTTCCCGAGGCCTTCCTCGGACTCGTGCCGGGATGGGGCGGCGTGTATCTGCTGCCGCGGCTGATCGGCCCGGAAAACGCCGTCAAGGTGATGATCGGGAACGCGCTCAACAACAACCGTACGCTGACCGGTGCCGAGGCGTTCGAGCTCGGCATCGCTGATGCGATGTTCGGGCCGGAGGACTTCCTGGGCCAGTCGGTCGCGTGGGCCGCCGGTGTCGTTGGGGGCACAGTTGTGGCGGGGCAGCACCCGGAGCGGCCTGCCGCCGTCGATCCCGCCGACCCCGCGGTAGCCGTCCGCTGGGCGGACGCCGTCGCTGCCGGCCGGGCCATTGTCGAGGCCAAAACCTCCAATGCCGCCCCCGCGCCGGCGGAGGTGCTGAACATCATGGCCGCGAACCGCACAATGACCCAGGCGGAGTCGGCGGTGCTCGAATGCGAAACGCTGGCTGGCCTCATGCAGAGCGACGAGTTCCGGGCGACCGTCTACGCTTTTCTTGACCTGGTGCAGAAACGGGCCAAGCGGCCCGCCGGTGCCCCGGGCCGTGAGCTCGCCCGGCCCGTCACGAAGATCGGCGTGGTCGGCGCCGGCCTGATGGCCAGCCAGCTCGCCCTGCTGTTTGCCCGGCAGCTGGGCGTTCCAGTAGTTCTGACCGATGTGGACCAGGCCCGGGTGGACAAGGGTGTCGGCTACGTCCACAACGAGGTGGACAAGCTGCTGGCCAAGGGCAGGCTGGGCAGCGATGCTGCGGACACGGTCAAATCGCTTGTGACCGGCTCGGTTTCCAGGGAGCCGTTCGCAGACGCCGACTTTGTCATCGAGGCGGTGTTTGAGGAGCTGAACGTCAAGAAGCAGGTGTTCGCCGAGCTTGAGGCCATCGTCCCGCCCGGGTGCATCCTTGCCACGAACACTTCTTCGCTCTCCGTGACTGCCATGGCCGCGGACCTGAAGCACCCGGAGCGCCTGGTGGGCTTCCACTTCTTCAATCCCGTGGCCGTCATGCCGCTCGTGGAAATTGTCCGGGCACCAAAGACGGACGACGCCGTGCTGGCCACCGCCTTCGAGCTCGCCAAGGGCCTGCGAAAGACCGCCGTCCTGGTCAAGGACGCCCCTGCGTTCGTGGTCAACCGGATTCTGCTGCGGCTCCTTGGCGAAGTCACGGCCGCCTTCGACGAGGGAACGCCGGCGGATGTTGCCGATTCCGCGCTGCGGCCCATGGGTCTTCCCATGACGCCATTCGCCCTCCTCGCCATGGTGGGGCTGCCGGTGGCCCAGCATGTGCAGGAGTCCCTGCACGGGGCCTTCGGCGACCGTTTCCCGGTCTCGCAGAACCTGCAGAAACTGGTCGACAACAACATCACGTCCCTGTGGTCCCCGGCTGCGGACGGAGGGCAGGAAATCCCGGCGGCGGCCTCTGCCCTGATGTCCTTCGGCAGCACGCCGTCGACCGCCGGGGAAGTGCTGCGCCGGACGCAGGACGGGCTGGCCGAAGAAATCGGACTGATGCTGGAAGAGGGTGTGGTGGCCGCGCCCCAGGACATCGACCTGTGCATGATCCTGGGCGCCGGCTGGCCGATGTTCCTGGGCGGGATCACTCCCTACCTCGACAGGGTGGGGGCTTCAGAGCGCGTCAACGGCAAGCGGTTCCTCCCGCCGGGAGTGGCGTCCAGGTCCTGACCCGCCACCGCGCCGGACCCGCGCTCTACTCCGGGCGGAGGCGGCCGCCGTCGAGCCTGAGTAATCTGTGGGCGTTGGCTTTAGCGAAGGCGACGTCGTGCGTGACCATGACGACGGCGGCGCCGCGGCCGGCTGCCGCTGACACGGCGGCAGCCAGATGCGCGAGGCCGTGGGCGTCCAAGGCTACCGTGGGTTCATCGAGCGCGAGCACCGACGGTTCGCGCGCAAGAACGGTGGCCAGCGCCAGCAGCCTCTGCCCGGAGGCCGGCAGCTCATGCGGGTGGATGCTTCCGCTGTCCGCAAGGCCGACGGCGGCCATGGCTGCAGACGCGCGCTCCGGCGCGCCGGCACCAAAGATGCGGTCCAGCCCGAACATCACCTCCCGCAGCACAGTCCGCTCAAACAGCTGGTCATGGGGGTGCTGGAACAGGAGCCCCAGCCGCCGGGCCACCAGCCCGGTGGGAACACCCCCAATGGACCCGCCCGCCACCCGCACGTCACCCCGAAGCGGGCGGTGGAGGCCATTGAAGAGCCGGAGCAGCGTGGATTTGCCGGCACCGTTGGGCCCGGTCACAGCCACGACTTCCCCGGGCATGACCTGGAGGTCAACATCCTTCAGGAGCAGGTGGCCTGCCGACGGCGTCTGCCCCGTCCTCAAGCTGGAAGCCGCTCCGAAACCAAAGGCCACGTTCGCCAGTTCCAAAGCCGGGGTGCTTCCCGCGGCAGCCTTCGGACCGGAGAGCCGGGCCGCTGCATGATCTGCCGCCTCCGGCTCCGGCGACGCGATGACGACGCCGGACTCAGCCAGCGCCCCTTCCTTCAGTACCCGGGACGGCGCTCCCGCAGCCGTCACCTTCCCGTCCTCCAGTACCAGCCAGTGCTCCGCGGCGCAGGTCAGCACATCCGCGTGCTGGCTCAGCACTATGACCGCGGCCCCCCGGGCAAGCTCGCTACGGACCAGTTCCACGACTGTCCGGATGCCGGCCTGGTCGAGGGACTCGAGCGGTTCGTCGAGGACCAGGACGCCGGGATCGTCCACCACGGCGCAGCCAACAGCCAGGCGGCGGAGCTCTCCCCCTGACAGGGTTGCCGGGTCCCGCTGCAGGAGCGCCTCGAGTCCCGTCCGGCGGGCAACACCGGCGACGGTCCGCACCATCTGCTCCCGCGGGACTCCGCGGTTTTCCAAGGTAAAGGCGAGCTCCTCCTCCACAGTCCCCCGGACGGCGGACAGCATGGAGGCGGCGTCCTGCGGCACATAGCCGACGTGCCGCGCCCACGCCCCTGGATCAATCCGCGGATCCCCGGGCACCCCGGCAAAGGACAGCGAACCGCCGCCGGCCGGTTGCCCGGCCACCTCCAGCTGCAGGCTCCCTGCCAGCGTCCCGTCGCGGCCGGCCAGGAGCCAGGCTCCAAGAAGCTGTCCCAATGTGGATTTTCCGCTGCCGGAACCGCCCAGCACCGCCGTCAGCGTGCCGGGCGCGGCAGCCACCTCCACTCCGTGCAGGGCCGGGCCGGTGTCACCGTGATAGGCGAACGAGGCGATGGAGGCCAGCAATGTGGTTCCGCCAGTCCTGTCCGGGATCATGCAGCACCGCCGACACCCAGGGACCCGCCCGACAGCGAATCAACGATCCGCCAGCCCACGGCCGCCAGGGCAAGCAGGATGGCCACCCAGCGGAAGGCCGCCTGGCCGGCCGAATCGCGGACCTCCGTGTAGCTGGTCCTCGGTCCCGGGCTCCGGAACCCCCTGGCATCAAGGGCCTGCGCCCTGCTGCCGGCATCGTGGACCAGACCGAGTACCAGCGGAACCATCTGCAGCCGGATGGCTGCGGCCCTGCTGCCAGGTCTCCGTCCCACCACAAGTCCCCGCGATTCCTGCGCCTGCCGCACCTTGTCCAGCCGCGCGGCGACCAGCGGGGCAAGCAGCAGTGTGGACGCCAGCACATACCCCACCTGCGGCGGTACACGGCGGGCAGTCAGGGCGGCCACCAGCTCGGGGACCCGGACGCTGAAGGAAAACAGCATCAGCACCAGGACGAAGGCGGCGGTGCGGAGACCCATCTCCAGCGCGAGGGCCAGCCCCTCGGCAGTGACCCGCACCGGACCCCAGCCGGCCAATACGGTGCGTCCCTCAGGAAAGAAGAAGCCATGAATGAGCAGCAGTGAAAGCCAGAAAGGCAGGACGACGGCGGCAGCCGCCACGAGGACCCGCCGCGCCGTCCCGGCAGCGCCGGCAAGCAGCACTGCCCCGGCAGCCACGGTGAGTGATACCACCCAGTTGGCGGCCGCCGTCGTCATCACCAGGACGGCGGCTGCCGCGGTGAGCGTGGTCAGCGGATTGAGGCGTGCGGCCACCTGGAGGGGGATTCCGGCGTCAGGAATTGCGCGCTGCCGGCTCCTTGCCGGCCAGGACGCGGAAGCGGCGGACGAACGGGAACTGGAACGTGGTGCGCCGGGGCAGGGCGTAGACCAGCATGGCAGCGATGGCGAAAACGATGGCCTTGTCCATGGGGTCGGAAATCAGGGCCTGCTTGGTGATCGCGGCCAGCAGGGTGTCTCCCATGGCGCGGAAGGCGCTGACGATCGCACCGGTGCCGGCGCCGGACGTGCCGCCGAAGACGAACGCGGCGATCGGTGCGGACACCACGCCGGCGATGATGCCGGTGACGAAGCCTGCCACGGGGGCCAGATAGAACCGGCGGAACAGCCCGTAGCGTGCGGCCACCCCGGCCAGGAAGCCGATCAGCGCGGCACCGGCAGCGAAGGGCAGGACTGTGGGGTTGAAGAACGACCACACAATGCTGCTCAGTGCTCCGGTGGCGGCGCCGGCGGCGGGGCCGGCGAGGACCGCGATGAGCACGGTGCCGATGGAGTCGAGGTAGAAGGGCAGCCCGCTGGTGCCCATGAGCTGTCCCAGCACGATGTTCAGGACGAGGGCCACCGGGATGAGCACCACGGTGGAGGTGGGCAGCGTGGGAAGCACGCCCACGATCAGCAGGAGGGCGCCCAGGAGGAAGCCGCCCAGCGCGACGAGCGAGGAAACGCTGCCGAGTCCGCCCGCAATGTCTGCAGGCTGGGTGAGGACCAGGAAAATGAACGTTGCGGCGATGGAGGCCGCACCGAGCAGTTCGAGGAGCCTGCGCCGGCGGGCGGTCTTCCGGTCGGCCGGAGGAAGTGTCAGGGACGGCTGTGACATGGTGGATCCTTAAGCTGAAAACGGCGGGTCCCGCACCCGTGGCGTGATGTTCCGCGTGTGCGGAAGGGGGCGCCTATGTCACCTTGGCGCGGCTACCATCCTACCGCTACGAACGTTTCCCCACCTCGGCGGCCAGCGCGCCCACCGAGGAAATCAGCTCGTCGAAGCACTGGGCGGGATTGTTGGACGTGACGATCCGGGCATTGGGCGGCTCTTTCCAGATGCCGCGGAAGTCGGCGACGGTGGTCCCCACGAGGCGGGGCGACTCCGTTTCCACGTGCACCGTGGCCGGCCGGGCGCCGTACGGGGTCCGGCCGATGGCCGCAGCGGCGGCGAAGGCATCGTGCATGTGCGCGATGTAGCCCTGGTCGTAGAGCCGGTGGAACTCCATGTAGAAGCGGATGGAATCGGACAGGCATGCCACCAGGGGGTTGTCCGAACTGCTGCGCTGCCCTTCCGGGTCTTCGGGCAGCACAAGTTCCGGTTTTGCTCCGGCCGCCTCGGCGAGCCGCCGCAGGTGCTCGGGGCGCAGCTCAATGCGTTCGGTGGTCTCAAGGGCGCACACAAGCGGAAGGTTCTCCTCCGGAAGCCCGCTGTAGGCGGCGAAGACTTCCGCGGTCGCGTGCGGGTCCACGGAAACGTTCCACTCCGCCGTCGGTGTTGTGTTGCCCTGGTAGTTGAAGCAGCCGCCCATGATGACCAGCCCCTTGAGCAGCCTGGGAAGCTCCGGCTCCGCCCGGAGCGCCAGCGCGAAGTTGGTCAGCGGCCCGGTGACAAGCCCGGTGATCTCCCCGGGATGTGCCCGGGCGGTTTCCACCCATACGTCCACCGCATGCCGGGGTGAGATCTCCTGCTCCGGCGGCGGGAGCTCGGCATAGCCGATCCCCTGTGGGCCGTGGGTTTCCTCGGTGGTCACCAGCGGAATCTGCAGCGGCACCTCCGCGCCCACCGCAACTTCGATGCCTGCCCGGCCGCAGAGTTCCAGCAGGGCGAGGTTGTTCAGAGCCACCTGGCGGGCGCCCACGTTTCCCGCGGTACAGGTGATGGCCCCGATCCGGACCTCCGGCCGGGACAGCAGATAGACCAGGGCGAGGGCGTCGTCGATCCCCGTGTCCACATCCATCAGGATGGACGGCATCAGAACAGGGCCACCTTGGGGGTCTGCGGGAAAATGGCATCCAGTTCATCGAGTTCGGCCTGGCCCGGTACCCAGGCAACCGCCCCGGCGTTCTGCCGGACCTGCTCCGGACGGGTGGCGCCTGCGATCACGCTGCTGACGGAGGGCTGGGCCGCAAGCCAGGAAAAGGCCACCTGCACTTCGGTCAGGTCGCGCGCGGCGGCGAAGGCACTGAAGGCCTTCAGCTGCTGCCAGTCGGCGTCGTGCACCAGGTTGGTGCGCGTGTGGCTGAGGCGGGACCCTTCGGGGGCCTGGTCCGGAGCGTACTTGCCGGTCAGGAGGCCGTTCGCCAGCGGGAAGTAGGGCAGCACGCCCAGCCCGTACGCCTCGGCAGCGGGGGTCACCTCCTGCTCGGCGCGGCGGTCCAGGAGGTTGTAGTGGTTCTGCGCGGAGACAAACCGCGCTCCTCCGCGGGCCCGGGCCACGAATTCGGCCTCCGCGATCTGCCAGCCGGCCCGGTTGGAATGGCCGATGTAGCGCACCTTGCCGCTGGTGACGAGATCATTCAGCGCGTCGAGGGTCTCCTCGATCGGCGTCAGGGGGTCGGGCGTGTGGAACTGGTACAGGTCGATGTAGTCGGTGCCGAGCCGGCGCAGGGAAGCTTCCGCGGCCCGGACAATGTAACGGCGAGAACCGCGGGCGCCGAAGTCCTCACCGTTGGCTCCACGCATGTCCATGCCGAACTTGGTGGCCACCACGACGTCATCGCGCCGTGCCCCCAGGGCTTTGCCCAGCATCGTTTCGCTCAGTCCCGGTTCCCGGCCGTAGGTGTCGGCGACGTCGAAGAGCGTCACGCCGGCGTCCAGGGCGGCATGCACGACGGCGTCCGTCCCCTCCTGCGATTCAGTCACCGTGTTTGCCCGGCCCAGGTTGTTGCACCCAAGCCCCACGACGGAGACGGTCAGTCCGGATTTTCCAAGACGGCGGTATTCAGTCATGGAATCACCCTATAACGGCGCACGGGCTCGTCTTTCCGGCCTGGACAGGCCAGGCCGGGCCGGAAAGCCGGTTTAGGCGGAGGCGAACTCCAGGCCGTGCTCCTCCAGCGCGTCCTGGAGCTGGGCCAGGGTCCGCGGGCAGATCCCGGGAAGCGCCGCCAGTTGGCGGCGGCCGAACTCTGCCAGCTGTTCCAGGGACTCGACGCCGGAGTGGGCAAGGATCCTGCGGTCGGGCGAGGCGAGGCCCCGGGGAAGCGGGGTGTGGCCGGGCCGGGCTGACTTCTTTGTCATGACGTTCTGCCTTCCTGGTGCTTGGACTGCGTTTGGAGGTGAAGCGTGATGTGGCGGGGCGGTGCTAGAGGGTGAAGCCCGTCACCTGCTTGGGTGAGTGCTTGAGCTTGAGGGCTGAGGGGTCGCTGAACGGGGCGGCGCCGATGCTGAGCTTGGTGAAGTCCAGGTCCTCGCCGCGGATGCAGACCTTGATCGCGTTCACGGCCTTGTTCACGTCCGGGCAGAGGCAGAAGATGTTCAGTTTGGCGTCACTGAATTCTGAGCGGTCCACGACGCCCAGGCCGCGCCACGCCAGATGGCCGGCAAGCGCGTCCTTCGCCTTTTCCTCCAGGTAGCGGTCCCGGCTGGTGCCCTCCCTGGTCTTAAGCGCGTACTGCGCCACCACCCAGTACTGCTCCTCGTCCGGGATCTCTGCGTAGCCGTCCTCGGTGCAGGCCATTTCGAACGCGTCCATCAGGCGTTCGGCGGCCTCGGCGTCCGGCACGTCGGTCTCCTGGGTCTTGCTCTGGTGGCCGACGGCGCCGTGGTTCATGACGAACTGGCTGTAGTCCTCGTCGTACCAGGCTTCGCGAAAGAGGAGCGTTCCCTCATCGTCGCGCTTGTAGACCCGGATAATTCCGCTCATGCCCGTCCTTTCGTGAACCAGGTGGTGTCGGTGCCGTCGAAGGGGGCTTCCTGGCCCTTGACGGCAAGGAACAGGGCGTCGCACTCCGCCTGCATGGAGCGCACCAGCGTCTCAGGGTACTCCATGCGAAGCCGGTGCTCGGCGAACTCGTCCTCGTCGTCGACGAACACGCCGCGGGTCACCGAGCGGATCACGTCGAGGTCCATGTCGATGACGTGGAATTCAGTGACGCCCGGCCTGATCCTGCGCCATTCATGGCCGGTGGCGAGGTCGACGTACACGCGGAAGTCCCCCGGGTAGGTGTCGTCGTAGAAGGTGACCACGTACTCGCCGGTCCGCGGAACGAGGAGCACGGCGTCGGATGCGGTGTAGAAGGCGGCCCCGGGACGCGAGCAGAACTCGTTGGCCGGCTGGAAGACCCACCAGCCGTGCCGGTCCTCGCCAAGGTACCTCCCGGGCACCACCCAGTGTGCGGTGCCGTCCCATTTGCGGTTCCGGGACACCACCAGTTCACCGGGTTGCAGGGATACAGGCGGCAGGGAATCGGGCTCCCTCACAGCTTGGGCAGGCTTCCGGTTGTGGGATGCTCTTGGCCGGGCAGCGGACGCGCGAAGGGGACCTTGGTTCCAAGGACCTGGGCCACGACGTCGTGGGTGATCTGCTGGGCAGTGAGGCCCACCCGCTCCAGTACCTGGCTGCGGCTGCCGTGGTCCAGGAATTCCACCGGCAGACCCACCTCGTTAAGGGCGGTGTCCACTCCGGCGGCACGCATCTCCTGGCGGATCCTGGAGCCGACTCCCCCGGCCCGGACGCCGTCCTCGATGCAGATGACGAGGCGGTGCCGTGCCGCCAGGGCGATGATCGACTTCCGGACCGGGAGCACCCACCGGGGATCAACAACAGTGGAGCTGATGCCCTGGGCGCCCAGCCGGTTGGCGACGTTCAACGCGAGTTCGGACATGGCGCCCACGCTGACGATCAGCACATCGTTCTCGGTGGATCCGGAGGGGCGGCGGGACAGCACGTCAACGCCGTCATCAAGCCGTTCAATGGCCTCAACCTCGGCGCCTACGGTTCCCTTGGAATAGCGGATGACCGTGGGCGCGTCCTCGATGGCCACGGCCTCGCGGAGTTCCTCACGCAGCCTGGTGGCGTCGCGCGGCGCGGCGAGGTGCAGCCCGGGGACGATCTGGACCATGGCCATGTCCCACATCCCGTGGTGGCTCGCGCCGTCGGGACCGGTGACGCCGGCACGGTCCAGGACAACGGTGACGCCCGCCTTGTGCAGGGCAACGTCCATGAGGAGCTGGTCGAAGGCGCGGTTGAGGAAGGTGGCGTAGACGGCGACCACGGGGTGCAGCCCGCCGAAAGCCATGCCCGCCGCGGAGGTGAGGGCATGCTGTTCGGCGATGCCGACGTCGAACACGCGTTCCGGGTAGCGGGCCGCAAACTTGTGCAGCCCAACGGGGATGAGCATGGCACCGGTGATGCCGACAATATCCTTGCGCTCGTCCGCGATGTCGGCGATTTCATCGGCGAAGACCGACGTCCACGACTTCGCCCCGCCGGCATCCGCCGGCTCGCCCGTCTCGGGATCGATGATTCCCACGGCGTGGAACTGGTCCGCTTCATGCGCACGGGCCGGGGCGTACCCGTGGCCCTTCTCGGTCATGGCGTGCACGATCACGGGGCCGGCAAAGTTCTTGGCCGTGGCCAGCGCGTGCTCCATTGCCTGGAGGTTGTGCCCGTCCACGGGACCGATGTATTTCATGCCGAGGTCCTCGAACATGCCCTGCGGGGCCCACCAGTCCTTGATGCCCTTCTTCATGGCGTGCAGGCTCTTGTAGGTGAACTGGCCCATGGGGCCGCCGTTCTGCAGCTTCTTCTTCCACCAGTCCAGGGCAACCTCGTAGGCGGGCGCGGTGCGGAGGGAGTCGATGGTGGGGCGCAGGGACGCCAGGTAGTCGGCAAAGCCGCCGACGGTGGGGGCGTAGGAGCGGCCGTTGTCGTTCACGACAATGACGACGCGCCGCTTCTTGTCCGCCGCGATGTTGTTGATGGCTTCCCAGGCCATGCCGCCGGTAAGTGCACCGTCACCGGCGATGGCGACGACGTACCGGTCACCGTCACCGGTCAGCTGCCGCGCCCGGGAAATGCCGTCCGCCCAGGAGAGCGAGGATGACGCGTGCGAGCTTTCGACGATGTCGTGCTCGGACTCGGCACGGTCGGGGTAGCCGGACAGGCCGCCCTGCTGGCGCAGGGTGCTGAAGTCCTGCCGCCCGGTGAGGAGCTTGTGCACGTATGACTGGTGGCCGGTGTCGAAGACGATGCTGTCGCGCGGCGAATCGAAGATCCGGTGCACCGCCATGGTCAGTTCAACGACGCCGAGGTTGGGACCCAGGTGCCCTCCGGTCTGGGAGACGTTGCCGATCAGGAACTCCCTGATCTCGGCGGCCAGCTGGTCCAGCTGCGCCGCGGACAACTTGCTCAGGTCCTGCGGATTCCGGATGGTCTCCAAGATTCCCAACGGCCCCTCCTTCGGCTGGTAGACATGCCCATTAACTCTAACGCCTCTGCGCGGATACCCCGGCAGCGCCGGCGATCAGGGCCGCCAGCAATGCAGGAAGCCCCGGCCGGTCAGATGACCGGCCGGGGCTTCCCCGCGCTGCCTGCCGGGGTCAGCCCGGCATGAACCCGCTAGTTAGCGGAGATCTGGCGCAGAACGTACTGCAGGATGCCGCCGTTGCGGTAGTAGTCCGCTTCACCCGGGGTGTCGATGCGGAGCACTGCGTCGAAGGACTTGGCGGAGCCGTCCTCTGCCGTGGCGGTGACCTTGAGGGTCTTGGGCGTGGTGCCTTCGTTCAGGGCGGTGACGCCCTCCACAGCGAAGGTTTCGGTGCCCGTCAGGCCCAGCGTGGCAGCGGACTCGCCGGCCGGGAACTGCAGCGGAAGAACGCCCATGCCGATCAGGTTCGAGCGGTGGATGCGCTCGTAGCTCTCGGCGATGACGGCCTTGACGCCCAGCAGTGCCGTGCCCTTGGCGGCCCAGTCACGGGACGAACCGGAGCCGTACTCCTTGCCTGCCAGGACCACCAGCGGGGTGCCGGCTGCCTGATAGTTCTGGGCGGCGTCGTAGACGTAGGCCTGCGGGCCGTCGGCCTGGGTGAAGTCGCGGGTGAAGCCGCCCTCCACGCCGTCCAGGAGCTGGTTCTTGATGCGGATGTTCGCGAACGTGCCGCGGATCATGACCTCGTGGTTGCCACGGCGCGAGCCGTAGGAGTTGAAGTCCTTGCGCTCCACGCCGTTGGCCAGCAGGTACTGGCCGGCCGGGGTGTCCGACTTGAACGAACCGGCCGGGGAGATGTGGTCGGTGGTGACGGAGTCGCCGAGCTTGAGCAGCACGCGGGCACCGGTGATGTCCTGGACCGGTTCCGGCTGGGTCTTCATGCCCTCGAAGTACGGGGGCTTCCGGACGTACGTGGACTTCTCATCCCAGGCGAAGGTGTCGCCGGCCGGGGTGTCGAGCGCCTTCCAGCGGTCGTCGCCCTCGAAGACGCCCTCGTAGCCCTTGGCGAACATCTCCTTGTCAATGGAGGAGTCGATGACTTCCTGGACCTCGACCGGATTGGGCCAGATGTCCTTCAGGAAGACGTCGTTGCCTGCTTCGTCCTTGCCCAGGGCATCGGTGTCGAAGTCGAAGTCCATGGAACCGGCCAGGGCGTACGCGATGACCAGCGGCGGGGAGGCCAGGTAGTTCATCTTGACGTCCGGGTTGATACGGCCTTCGAAGTTGCGGTTACCGGAAAGCACCGCACTGACAGCGAGGTCGTTGGCCTGGATGGCCTCGGAAATCTCGGCTTCCAGCGGGCCGGAGTTGCCGATGCAGGTGGCGCAGCCGTAGCCCACGATGTAGAAGCCCAGCTTCTCCAGGTACGGGGTGAGGCCCGACTTTTCGTAGTAGTCGGTGACCACCTTGGAGCCGGGGGCGACGGAGGTCTTGACCCACGGCTTGGCGGTGAGGCCCTTGTTCACGGCGTTGCGGGCCAGCACGGCGGCGGCGAGCATGACCGAGGGGTTGGACGTGTTGGTGCACGAGGTGATCGAGGCGATGGTCACTGCACCGTGGTCGAGGTCGAACTCGCGGCCGTCTTCCATCTTCACGGAGACGGGGCTGGAGATGCGGCCTTCGGCGCCGTGCGCGGCCGAGTACTTTGGCGGCACGCGGTCGGTGTCGGTCACGTGGGTGCCGCCGGTGGTGAAGGAGGGCGGGTCGGAAGCCGGGAAGGATTCCTCCAGCGACTCGTCCAGCGTGCCGGCGTCAGCGTCGTGGGTGACGTAGTTCTTGAGGTCGTGGCGGAACTCGTCCTTGGCGTCGGTCAGCTCGATCCGGTCCTGCGGACGCTTCGGGCCGGCAATCGACGGAACCACGGTGGAGAGGTCCAGCTCGAGGTACTCGGAGAAGCGCAGCTCGCGGGACGGATCGTGCCAGAGGCCCTGTTCCTTGGCGTAGGCCTCAACCAGTGCAACGTTCTCCTCGGGACGGCCAGTGAGGCGCAGGTAGTCGAGGGTGACGTCGTCGATCGGGAACATGGCGGCCGTGGAGCCGAACTCCGGGCTCATGTTGCCGATGGTGGCGCGGTTGGCCAGCGGAACCTCGGCAACGCCTTCGCCGTAGAACTCCACGAACTTGCCGACGACGCCGTGCTTGCGCAGCATCTCGGTGATGGTGAGGACGACGTCGGTGGCGGTGGCACCGGCAGGGATGCTGCCGCTGAGCTTGAAGCCGACGACGCGCGGGATCAGCATGGAGACCGGCTGGCCCAGCATGGCAGCCTCGGCTTCGATGCCGCCGACGCCCCAGCCGAGCACGCCCAGGCCGTTGACCATGGTGGTGTGGGAGTCGGTGCCGACGCAGGTGTCGGGGTAGGCGCGCAGGGAGCCGTTGACTTCGCGGGTCATGACGGTGCGGGCCAGGTATTCGATGTTGACCTGGTGCACGATGCCGGTTCCCGGCGGGACGACCTTGAAGTCGTCGAACGCGGTCTGGCCCCAGCGCAGGAACTGGTAGCGCTCACCGTTGCGCTGGTATTCGATCTCCATGTTGCGCTCCAGTGCGCCGGAGTTGCCGAAAACGTCGATCTGGACGGAGTGGTCGATGACCATCTCGGCCGGAGCAAGCGGGTTCACCCTCTTTGGATCGCCGCCGAGCTCCTTGACTGCCTCGCGCATGGTGGCAAGGTCAACCACGCAGGGGACACCAGTGAAGTCCTGCATGATCACGCGGGCGGGCGTGAACTGGATTTCGGTGTCGGGCTGGGCATTCGGGTCCCATCCTGCCAGTGCGCGAACGTGATCGGCGGTGATGTTCGCGCCGTCCTCGGTCCTCAGCAGGTTTTCAAGCAGTACCTTAAGGCTGAACGGAAGGGTTTCTGAACCTTCAACGGAGTTCAACCGGAAAATTTCGTATTCGGTTCCGGCAACATCAAGTTTGCCTTTTGAACCGAAGCTGTCCACAGTGCTCATCGCAGGACTCCTCTCGCAACAGTTTCATCTTTGTCGCGCGGTAGACCGCTTGCTAGTTAGGGCACCCTAATTAGTGCCTGTCGCAACAAACTGCATGATCAGCCGGGAACACGGGCGCGACGGGGACTACACGGCCCATAGTAGTGGCATCAGCCGCGGGGAGTCAGCAGTGCCACCGTCTCGAGGTGGTGGGTGTGCGGGTACAGGTCGAAAGCCCGGAGCCCGGACAGCTGCCAGCCGCCCTGCTGGAAGTAACCGATGTCACGTGCGAACGACGACGGATCGCAGGAAACGTAGGCGATGGCACGGGGGTTGGAGTCGATCAGCTGGCTGACCACGGCCTTGCCCGCGCCGGCACGCGGCGGGTCCAGCACCAGGGCGTCGAACTGGCGGGGCCGCTGCCGGAGCACGCGTTCCACCTTGCCCTGCACGATCTCCACCTGCGGTGCGCCGTGCAGGTTTTTCCGGGCATCCCGGCTGGTTCCCGGGGCCCCCTCCACCGACAGCACCGACCCGGTCTCCCCCACCGCGTCAGCCAGCGGGGCGGTGAACAGGCCCGCACCGGCGTAGAGGTCGGCGACCGCAGCGCCGGGTTCCAGGAACCCGCCGTCGTGCAGGAATTCCGTGACGGCCCCCACCAGGGTCTCCGGAGCGTCCCGGTGGATCTGCCAGAAGCCCGCGCCCGTGACCCGGTAGTCGTGGCCGGCCGCCGATTCCTGCACCCAGGTCCGGCCGCGGAGCTGCAGGGTTTCATTCTTGAGGGGGTCGTAGCTGGCAACGGACACGTCCGCCGGGAGCTGGGACAGGATGGCGTTCAGCCGTTTGGCGCGTGTCCCGTCCGCGGGCGCGAGCAGTACCAGCGGCCGCGAGCCGTTGGCCGGCGCGGCCACCTCCACCCGCTCGATGCCCTGCAGGTCCACATCCCAAAGACGCAGTGAGTTGATCGCGTCGATGGCCAGCGGCATCTCCCGGACGGGAATCACCTGGTCGGAGCGGTGGGCGTGCATGCCCAGCCGGCCGCTGCCGGTGACGCCGAAGCTGGCGCGCGTGCGCCACCCAAGCCCCGTCCCGCCGTCGTTCGTTCCGGCACTTTCCCGGGTTCCGGCACTGTCCTGGGTTCCGGCTTTCGCCTCCCCTACCGCTTCCACTTCCGGAGAGAGTTCGACGGCGGCCAGCCGCCGCAGCTGCTCGGCCAGCACCTCGGACTTAAGGCTCCGCTGGCGCTGCAGCGATATGTGGCCCAGTTCGGCGCCCCCCACCGGCGGGCGGCCGTGCGCCCAGGACCCGGCGGAATCGGCGGTCCGCCAGAAGTGCGGCACGCGGTCGGGCGAGGCATCCAGCACCTCCACCACGTCCCCGCGCCAGAACTTGGCCTTCTCTTCGGCGTCGGTGAGCCGGACACGCACCCGCTCCCCCGGGATGCCATGGCGCACGAAGACCACGCGCCCCTCGTGGCGGGCAACGCAGTGCCCGCCGTGGGCCACAGGGCCGATGTCGACCACGAGTTCGAGTCCGGTGGAAGTGGTCTGGGTGTCCGGGCTCATTGAATGTCCTGCAGTCTCTTGGCTTCTTCGGATGATTTGAGCTGCCAGGGAACGCTGGCAACCATGACGCCCGGCTCGAAGTGGAGCCGGGTCTTGATGCGGAGGGCTGTCTGGTTGTGGACCAGCTGTTCCCACCATTTGCCCACCACGTACTCGGGGATGTACACCACGATCAGGTCCCGGGGCGAGTCCCGGCGCATGTTCTTGATGTAGTCCATGATGGGCGTGACCGTCTCGCGGTAGGGGCTGGCGAGGATGGTCAGCGGAACCGGGATCTGGAGTTTCTCCCAGTCAGCAAGAGTGTGGGCCGTGTCCTCGGCGTTGATGTCCACCGTGATGGCATCCAGCCGGGACGGACGGGAAGCCCGCGCATAGGCCAGCGCGCGGAGCACCGGCTTGCGGACGTGGGACACCAGCAGCACGGCGTGCACGCGGGTGGGAAGGGCGCGCGGCGAGGAATCCTCGTCCACTGCAAGTTCCTTGGCCACGTTGTCGTAGTGGGCGCGGATGCTCCACATGATGAGGAACAGGACGAACATGGCCAGCAGGGCGATCCAGGCGCCCTGCTCAAACTTGGTGATCAGCACGATCACCAGCACCAGGGCGGTCATGCCGAAGCCCGTCATGTTGATGGTGCGTGACTTGATGATCCGGCGCCGGACCGCCTTGTCCTTGGCCAGCTTGAGCTCGCGGCCCCAGTGCCGGACCATGCCCAGCTGGCTGGCCGTGAAGGAGATGAAAACACCCACGATGTACAGCTGGATGAGTTTGGTCACATCCGCGTTGAAGGACAGGATGAGCACCAGCGCGCCGGCTGCCAGGGCCAGCACACCGTTGCTGAAGGCGAGCCTGTCGCCGCGGGTGCGCAGCTGCCGGGGCAGGTAGCCGTCCTGGGCGAGGATGGAGCCCAGCACCGGAAAGCCGTTGAAGGCGGTGTTCGAGGCAAACACCAGGATGACGCCGGTGGCCGCCACCACGATGTAGAACGGTATGGATCCGGCGCCGAAGATGGTCTGCGCAATCTGGCTGATGGCCGGATTCTGGATGTAGCCCTCCGGCAGCGGCTGTCCGTTGAGCAGAAACTCGGTGGCCGGGTCCAGGACGATGTGGACCTTGGTGGCGTTGGCCAGGTAGATGATGCCGGCCAGCATGGCCGAGGCGATGATGCCCAGCAGCAGCAGCGTGGTGGCGGCGTTCTTGCTCTTCGGCTTCTGGAAGTTCGGCACCCCGTTGCTGATCGCTTCCACACCGGTCAGCGCGGCGGCGCCGGAGGAAAAGGCGCGCAGCAGCAGGAACGCGCCGGCGAGGCCCACGAGGCCCTCGTCGAAGTCCGGCGTGGGGATGATGGTGAAGGCGGCCGACGGCGCCTGGCCCAGCTGGCCGGTGGCCGCCTGGAAGATGCCGACGGCGGTCATGCCCAGGATGGACGCCATGAAGATGTACGTCGGAACCGCGAAGACGGTGCCGGCTTCCTTGATGCCGCGCAGGTTGACGAGAGCCAGGATGATGACGCCGATCGTGGCGATCATGGCCTGCTGTCCGTGCAGCGACGGAATAGCGGTGGTGAGGTACGTGGCCGCCGATGACATGGACACGGCAACGGTCAGGACGTAGTCCACGAGCAGCGCCGACGCCACGGTCAGGCCCGCATACTTGCCCAGGTTCTCATTGGCGATCTCGTAGTCGCCGCCGCCGGACGGGTAAGCGTGGACGTTCTGCCGGTAGGACGCCACCACCGTGAGCAGGACCACCATGACGGCGAGCCCCACGAGCGGGGAAATGGCCACCGCGCTCACGCCGGCCAGGGCCAGCGTGAGGAGAATTTCATCCGGGGCGTAAGCGACCGAGGACAGTGCATCCGATGCGAAGATGGGCAGCGCGATCCTCTTCGGCAGGAGCGTGTGGGCCATCCTGTCGTTCCGGAAAGGCCTTCCCACCAGCACGCGCTTCACGGCATTCAGAATTGTCAGCACCACACAAAGCTAGTCTGATTCGCACGCGATGTCATGGCAGGTTTCGGCGGTAGAGTCTTACGGAGCAGTCGGCAAGAGTTGAGGAGAGAAACGCGTGGCGCACTTCGTGATCATGGGTTGTGGACGCGTTGGGGCCACCTTGGCGCACACGCTCGAAGATGCGGGCCATTCGGTAGCCATCATCGACCAGGACGACCGCGCTTTCCGCCGCCTCCGTACGGGCTTCACCGGCCGGAAAGTCACCGGCGTCGGCTTCGACCGCGACACCCTGAAGCAGGCAGGCGTCGCGGAGGCCTATGCCTTTGCGGCGGTCTCCAGCGGCGACAACTCCAACATCCTGGCCACGAGGGTGGCACGCGAGACATTCCACGTTCCGCACGTGGTGGCGCGCATCTATGATCCCGGCCGCGCCGAAATCTACCAGCGCCTCGGCATTCCCACCGTGGCCGCAGTGCGCTGGAGCGCGGACCAGGTCCTGCGCCGGATCCTTCCCGAGCAGCACCTTGCCGGGGACTTCCGCGACCCTTCCGGCCGCCTCGTGCTGGCCGAACTCGACCTGCACCCGGATTGGGTGGGCCACCCGGTGTCCTCCATTGAGAAGGTGGCCGACGTCCGGGTCGCCTACCTGACCCGGTTCGGCGAAGGGATGCTGCCCTCGGCGGGCACGTCCTACCAGGACGGCGACACGGTACACGCCATGCTGCGGGTGGACCGTACCTCCGAAGTGGCCCATATCCTCGCCAAAGCACCCGCCAAGGAGTCCTGAGTGAAAGTCGTCATCGTCGGGGCCGGAAGCGTTGGCTCCTCGATTGCCCGTGAACTGCTGTCCCACAAACACGAGATCCTGCTCATCGACCTCAAGCCCGAAGTCATCGGCCGCAGCGGCCTGCGTGGGGCGCACTGGCTGGTCGGCGACGCGTGCGAACTGAGCACCCTCCAGGACGCGAATCTCGAGGACGCGGACGTGGTGGTTTCCGCTACAGGTGACGACAAGGTGAACCTGGTGGTCTCCCTGCTGGCGAAGACCGAATTCGGCATCGGGCGGACCGTGGGACGCGTCAACAACCCGAAGAACGACTGGATGTTCAACGATGCGTGGGGCGTGGACGTTGCCGTGAATACGCCGCAGCTCATGACGGCCCTGGTGGAAGAAGCCGTGGAGATCGGCGACCTCGTCAGGCTGCTGACCCTGCAGACGGGCGTCTCATCCCTCGTCGAGTTCACGGTGCCTCATGACTCGCACGCCATCGGGCTCACCGTAGGCGACATTGATTGGCCGGAGGACTCCACGCTGGTGGCCATCCTGCGGGACCAGGCACCCATTACGCCAAGCCGGGACGACGTCATCGATGGCGGCGACGAACTGTTTTTCGTCACCACTATCGCGGCCGAAAACCAGCTCCGCGAACTGCTGTCACCCCGTGTTGGTGGGGGGCAGGAGTCCGTTGCGGCACCGGCAGCGGGAGACCAGCCCGGCCAGTCAGATCAGCTGGACGACGACGGCTTCGACGGCTGACCCTCTGGCGTCGCTGCGGGCCGGGTGATGAGCCAGGCGAGCCACACGCCGAGGATATACAGCGGTGCACCCATGATGAGCCTGGTGGTTGCCAGGGCCGCCAGCCCGTCCGGCCCCATCAGGTACAGGGGAACCTGCACGAGCAGGCGCAGTGCCAGCACACCGACAATGATCCAGGTGCCCAGCCGGTAGGCGCGGACGCGGTCCGGGTCCTTGCGCCAGTCCAGGCCCTCATTCCGGATAAACCCGAACAGCAGGCCCGCGATCGGCCAGCGGACAGCGATGGAAATGACCATCGCCACAATGTAGGCCGCGTTCGTCAGGAATCCGGGCAGGTAAAAGTCCTCAGCCTTGCCTGTGGTGTTGGCAAACCACGCCGAGATGCCCACACCTACGACGCCGGCCAGCGCCTGCGTCAGCGGCCGGCGCTGCACGAGCCGGATCACGGTAAAGACGGCGGCCGCGCCCAGGGCAGCAATGAGCGACGCCGTCAAGGCGCCGGTGGCGGTGAAGGCGACCAGGAAGACCAGGCCGGGCAGGATGCTTTCGGCGATGCCCTGGTAACCGCCCGCGCTTTTCAGGACATCGATGCGTCCGTCATGCGTACGGTGGAGCCCGGCCTTGGAAGCGTAGTCTTCGGCCAGCCCGGCAAAACCGGGGTTCTCCGGCGCGGGCTTGGATTCTTCGCGGCCCGGTCCCGAGTCGGGGTTTTCAGGCAAAGTCATTGGTTCTCCTGGCGGGACAGTATCTCGTAGCGGGGGTTGAACATGGTGGGCATCCCGTCCTTGACGGTCAGCATGCCTTCGAGTTTGAGTTCGGCCCCGGCTTCGATTCCCGGAATCCGGCGGCGGCCCAGCCAGATGACGCGCAGCCGCCCGCGCTGTTCAGCAGGAAGGGTGTCGTGGTCGGAGACGATCACCGTGAAGGCCGCCACCTGTGACGGGGGCGCGAAGGTCACCGACTCGATAGATCCGTGGCACAGGACGCGCCCGCGCTCCGGCAGCCCGCGGATGGGTACCGCCTGGTCCTGCGGGCCGCCGGTGTCAACCAATCTGGGTGATCTCCGGCCCGCGCTCGGGCTGCTGGAAGTCCGGTGCCGCAGGCGGCACGGGTCCGGCAGCATCCTTGGGCAGGCGCAGCTGCAGCAGGTCGCGGGGCGGCATGGGGTTCTCACCCCGGATGACCACGATCTTCCGGAACAGTTCCTCGAGGCCGGCGGCCGCTTCACGGTCCAGTGCGGCCTCGCCGCCGAAAACGCCGCGAAGGAACCAGCGGGGACCGTCGACGCCGACGAAGCGGGCCACCCGGTATCCCTGGCTGCCGTCCGGGGCGCCCGCCGGCAGCTTGGCAATGAGTTCAACGCCGTAGTCGCCCGGGATCTCCTCGACCTGGCCGCCCTGGCCGCCGACGGACTGCCCGATCTGCTCCCGGATCTCGTCCCAGAGCCCCTCGGAGCGCGGCGCGGCAAAGGCCTGCAGCTGCAGGCTTGAACCTTCCAGGTCCATGGTCACGGCGACGACGCGCTGGGTTGCTTCCTCGACTTCAAGGCGGAGCTGGAGTCCGTCGCGCGGGGCAATGAGCAGGGCGCCGAGGTCCACGTAGCCGTCGCGGCTGCTGATCTCGGAGACGTCAAAGGGGCCGTTGGCCCTGCGGTCGTCCGCAGCATTCTCAGCCGGATCCTGCGTGGCGTCCTCCTGGACGTCCTCCGGTTCCGCCGCTTCCTGCTTCCTGGCTTTCCTGCCCCGCCCAAAAACCATGCGTTGTCTCCTTAGTCGTGATCGTGTCGCGCGCCCCGATTGCGGGTGTGCAGCTCAACCGGTACCCCCGGTGGGGTTGTGCAGCTACGTACCCGGAGCTAGGTGCCCGGAACGGCAAACCCGCCCGTGGAGCCGAACCCGCCGGCACCGCGGACAGAGTCATTCAGCTCCCCCACGGCGACGAACTGCGCGTGCTCCACGCGCTGGATCACCATCTGTGCAATTCTATCGCCGCGCCGCAGTTCTATCGCGTGCTCGCGGTCGGTGTTGAGCAGCGTCACGGCAATCTCCCCGCGGTAGCCGGCATCAACGGTTCCGGGCGCGTTCACCACGGTGAGCCCGTGCTTGGTGGCGAGGCCCGAGCGGGGGTGGATAAGGGCAACAAAACCATCCGGCAGGGCGATGGCCACACCGGTAGGGACAAGCCGCCGCTCTCCCGGCGCGAGCACCACATCCTCACGGGCACGCAGGTCCGCACCGGCGTCGCCGGGGTGGGCGTACGACGGCGCTTCCAGGCCGTCGTCGAGCATTTTCAGCTGGACCTGCACCGTGGGTGCTCCGAACTCCGCCCGGGGCGGCTGCACTGGAGTCTCTTGCACTGGAGCCTGCTGCGCGAGGGATGTCATGGCGGTAGATTCGTCAGTCACAGTCCTCCACTCTATCGCGGAGTACCGCTACGACTCCCACCACTCCTGCCGGCTACTAAGCTTGAGGGCATGCCCGAATCAAGCGCTGCCGTTCCTGCCCGCAACCCGTCTTCACCGGATGAAACCGTAATCTTCTCCGAAAAGCTGTGGCCGGGCGCGTGGATCTGGGTGGTTGCCGCAGGCATTGCATCAGCCGGCATCCTTGTCTTCGCGCCCATCAGCATGGCAGCCGGTTTCACCGCGGCCGCCGTGCTGTTCGCCATCGAAGCGGTGCTGCTGGTCCTGTCCACGCCTTCACTGGCCGTGACCACACGCACACTGCAGGTGGGCCGGGCGAGCATCGAACGCAGCCTGGTGGGCGCGGTTGAGGCGTACCGTGGCACGGAAGCGACGGCGGAACGCGGCACACGCCTGAACGGCCTGGCTTACCTCTGCATCCGGGGCTGGATCGACCCTGTGGTCAAAATCGAGATCACTGACCCGTCGGACCCCACCCCGTACTGGCTGACGTCCACCCGGCGCCCCGAGGAACTGGCAGCAGCGCTGAAGGGCAAGCAGTAAAGGCCGGCTTTCGCAGCCGGGGCTAGCCTTCACAGTCGCGGCAGTACAGCAGCCCGTTCTTTTCACGCGCGATCTGGGAGCGGTGCCGGACCAGGAAGCATGAGGCACAGGTGAACTCGTCGGCCTGGGCCGGCAGGACACGGACCAGCAGTTCCTCGCCGGACAGGTCGGCTCCGGGCAGCTCGTAGCCCTCGGCGAGGTCCGACTCGTCCTCTTCCACCACCGCCGTCGGTTTTTCTGCGCGGCGGGTCTTCAGCTCCTCAATCGAGTCCTCATTGAGGTCCTCTTCGGACTTCCGCGGCGCATCATAATCAGTCGCCATGGCCTGCTGCTCACACTCCGTCGAATCGGTTAAGTGATTCATCCGTCACAACGCCGGGGAAACGCGGTTTGTGCCCGGTCACGCGCATATTTTTCCCCAGGCGGCGCGGAAACGCCATAGCCACGGACCAATGTTCCCCCCGGCCGCCGGGCACGGCTGTTGGCCGGCCAAAACACCCGGAATTTCGCGGCGCGCCCGATGCCCTAACACGAAAAGACTGTGCGGGGTGGCAGAGTTTCGAATGATAGTAATGCCAGGGTGGAGGATTGTATGCAGGATCTACGGCTTGTAGGCGTCCACGACGACGGGGAGCACCTCCTCTTAAGCGGCACCGCCGGCGCAATGTTCCGGCTGCCCATCAACGAGGCTCTCAGGCTGGCTGCCAGCCGGCCCGCAGCACGTCCGTCGTCCGCGGCGGCCCCCGTGGCGATGTCCCCCCGCGATATCCAGGCGAAAATCCGCAGCGGCTCCACTGCTGCCGAGGTTGCGGCGGCGTCCGGAATGCCGCAGGAAAAGGTCGAGCGGTACGAAGGCCCGGTCCTGGCCGAGCGCGCGTACATCGCCCAGCAGGCCCAGAAGGTTGAGGTCGCTTCCCCGGCCCCCGGGCACGACGTCTACCGTTCCGCCTTCGGTGACACCCCAGCCACGCTCGGGGACATGGTGGCCCACCGGCTCAGCGCGCACGGCATCCAGTCCACCACCCTGGAGTGGGATTCATGGCGCCGGCCGGACGGCACCTGGACCGTGGTGGCCAAGTTTGAGCCCGCTCCCGGTGGCCACGTGAGCATTGGCGAGGAACCCCCCGCCATGTGGACGTTCAACCCCACCCGGAAGTCCCTCCAGAACGCGAACCGCTGGGCCCAGCAGCTCAGCGAACTGGAGCCCCTGGACGGTCCGGTGCCCGCCCGCAGGCTCTCCGCAGTGTCCGACAGGCCCTTCGACTTCGAAACCGATGCGGAGGCCGCAGCGCGCAGCGGCGCCGGGGCCGGCCCCGGCAGCACCGGCACGGGCAACAGCGCAGAACAGCAGAGGGACCCGGACGGCCTGCTGGACATGCTGCGGTCGCGCCGCGGCCAGCGGCTTGGCGTGGATGAGGACAGCGACGACGCCCTGGCGCTGCTGCTGGCTAACGGCGTCCCGGCCGCGCACCCCCGTGCGGAAGAAGCAGACGGCGCTGCTGCCCCGCCGGCGGACACTTGGCCGGGCGGAACGTCGCTGCAGTCAGAAGATTCAGCGCAGTCAGAGGATTCAGCGCTGTCAGAAGATTCAGCGCAGTCAGAGGATTCAACGCCGACAGGAGATTCGGAGCAGGCAGCTGCTGCCGGCCATGATTCAGAGCAGGAGCCGGACTCCGGCCAGGACGACGACGCTGCCGCCGAGGCCCCGGCGGCTGAGTTCAGCCTGGCGCGGCGCCGCGACGGCCGGCCTTCGATGGTCTCGCGCCTCAACCTGGTACCCCGGCAAGAGGACGCCGACGACGAGTCGCTGAAGCTCCACGACGGCGTCAGCACACAGACGCGGGAAATCACCATAGTGCCCGGTAACCCCGGCCGGCCGGCAGCGCCTCAGGATCCCGCTGCCCACGCGCCCGGCAGCCAGGTTGGCGGCCGTCCGGCGCCTGCGAACCCGGGACTGGATGAACTCCTGGGCCGCGGCGGCAATGCCAGGCGACGCCTGGATGGGACACGGCCGCAGCCCGGCCAGGGCGCCTCCCGCACCGACCAGGACCGCGACGAACCGGAACGCCAGCCGTCCCGGCCAAAGCGCTCGAGCGTTCCGAGCTGGGACGAAATCGTCTTCGGCACCCGCGGCGACTAAGCAACTAACCCCCGGCGCCGTGCCACAGGCAGGCGTCCACTTCGAACGGGAGCAACTGCTCCTGCTGGGCGATGATGCTGGCACCATGCGCAGTGACCCGGCGCATGAAGTGCCGCCGGCACAGCGTCTCGTAACCCACCACCGGAACATGGCCCGCGTCGCCGTCGGAATTGCCCGCCGCAGCGTCAACGGCCATGTCCACGTCGCCGACCACCACCTGGGCACCCTCGGTGACCATCACGCCGTCGACCGTCCTGGCGTTGTGGGTGGCACGCCGGCCGCACCAGCACAGCGCTTCAACCTGCAGGACCTGCACCCGGTCCGCGAGTTCAATCAGGCGCTGCGAACCCGGGAAGAGACGGGTCCGGAAGTCCGCGGTGATGCCGAAGGCAAAGACGTCCACCTCGATCTCGTCCACCACGCGTGCCAGCTGCTCCACCTGGACGGCTGAATAAAACTGCGCCTCGTCGCAGATGAGGTAGTCCACACGGATGCCCTGGGTGCGCCGGAGCACCACCTCGTCCCAGAAGTCCGTGGAGTCGGTCACTTCCACCGCCTCGGCCTGCAACCCCAGGCGGCTGGAAATACGGGAGTCACCGGCACGGTCGTTGCGGCTGAACCGCACCCCGCCACGGCCGCGGGCGCGGTGGTTGTAGTCCATCTGCAGGGCCAGGGTGGACTTGCCGGAGTCCATGGTTCCCGAGAAAAAGACGAGTTCAGCCACGGGTTCCCCGGCGGCCGGCTGCCCTTCCTGAGGCTGTTTTGCCTGGGACTGTCTTGCCGGAGGCCCGGAAACTGAGCAGCGGCACTTCGCGTTCGGCCTTGGTCAGGGAACCGTGCTGGCCCACAACCTCCATCGCGGTCGGACGTACCCGGCGCGTGTCGTAGAACGCCACTGCGTCCCGGGCCGCCACCATCACATCCCCCACCCGTCCCGCGACCTCGGGCCGTACGGTTCCAAACAGGCCGGCAGCCACGGCCTCCTCCCGGGTGAATGCCCAGATCCTGTCGCCGAAGCGGGCACGCCAGGCTGCCAGGAGCCGGTCCCGGGCGCCGGCGCCGGCGTCATCCTCCAGGTACAGGTGCACCATGCGGGGTTCCCCGCCGGTGTGCCGCACACCGTCCACCAGGGCGGGGTCGGCGGAATAATCGAGGCGCTGGGACTCCGGGACGTCCAGCATCCCGTGGTCGGCCGTGACCAGCACCGTGGTTCCGGCCGGAAGGGTTGCATCAAGGCGCTTGACCGTGGCGTCCAGCTCCTCGAGCTGGTGTTCCCACTGCGGGGACTGCGCGCCGTGCCGGTGGCCGGCCTTGTCCAGGTCGTTGACGTAGAAGTACATGAGGGCCGGCCCGGCATCAGCCATCACCTCGGCGGCAGCCGCGGTGCGGGCGTGAGAGGTGGTGCCGGAGACGAAGGTGCCGCCGCGCAACGCCGCCTGGGTCATGGGCGAGCCGCCGAACTGCGGCAGGCTGACCGTGGTGACCGCAACGTGTTCGGAGGCACGCTCAAAGACAGTGGGGAACGGCTGCCACAGCTGCGGGTCCACGGCGGCATCCCAGTTGCCCAGCATGTTGACCACCTTGTCCTGGGCGGGATCAAGGACGTCGTATCCCACCAGTCCGTGCTGGCCGGGAGCGAGTCCCGTGCCCAGGCTGGCGAGGGAGGCTGCCGTTGTGGACGGGAAGGCCGCATCCAGCCATACCGGCACAGCTCCCTGGCCCTGCTGAACAACACCTCGGAGGAAGGGCGTGTGCGCCATCTTCTGCTTGAGCAGGCCGCGTCCCAGCCCGTCGGCCAGGACCACGCACACGCGCGCGGCCTGCGGCAGGTCCAGTGCGTTCCGGAACCCCGGTACTCCGATACTGGCGGCGGCACTTCCCAGCACTTCGGCAACGGAGCGGCGGCCGTAGGCCGGTGCGGCCGGGAGCCCGCTTATGGCAGGGCCGGATTCCGCGGTCTGTGTCGCGGAGCCTGAAGAACTGTTGTCCTGATCCCGCATATCAGCGCTTGTGCCCGCGGCTGAGCCGGCTGGCAAAAACGCCCATGCGGGGACGCGGGTGGGTGGCCGAGGGCGTGTGCCGCACCGGCGTGGGGGATCCGGTGTTCACCGCGCGCAGGGCACGGGCAAAAAGCTTGGCGTCCTGGACCGCCTGCAGGCCGTCGGCCTCGGCGCTGATCCGCAGGACGATGTCCTCCTGGGCAATGGTTCCGCTGTAACCGTGGTCGGCCTCGCACTGCGGATCGCCGCAGCTCGCCGGACCCATGTCCAGGCGCTGGCCGCCGGACCAGGCGATGGACAGGGTAACCTCGCGGACCGGGTCGGAAGGCTTGTAGTTCTGCGGCTGGGCGTACATGTAGCTCAGCACCACCGAACGGATCTGCGCCACCGGGACGGACTCCGTGGAAATCTGCGCCACGATCTGTTCGCCTGCCTCGTCGAGCTGCTGGTCATCCACGTGGGTAATCACCAGCATGTCCTCGGTGAGGACCAGGACCGTGATGTGCCGGCGGACCTCGGCCCGGTCGAAGTGCGTCTCCAGGTGGACCAGGTGTGCCAGGCAGTCGCGGCCGTCCAGGGCGTCATCCACCACGTCGGCCACCAGCAGCGGGTAGAAGCCGGCCTGCTGGAGTGCGGCGTCGAGGCTCTGGCCCTGCAAGCTGTGATTGTGTGAGCTGTGCTGTACAGCCTGCGGGCTGTGGTCGGGCGCTTGAGGCTTCGAGGCGGGGGGCTGGGAGGTCATTTCCCCATTTTCACAGATCACTGTGGCACATGCTAACCAAGAGGCTAGCTCCGCATCGCCCGGCGGGCGCTGTCGGTGCGCTGTGCAGCGTTGCCGATCCGGACGTCCGCAGCCAGGATAAATGCCCCCTGCGGCGTGGCCAGGACCGGATTGAACTCGACGAGAGCGATCTCCGGATGCGCGTCCTTGAGCCGGGCCAGCCGCGCGGCCACGTCCTCCAGAGCGGCAACATCGACGGCGGGCAGGCCCTGGTAGCCGAACAGCTTCCGGGACGCGCGCGGGCTCCGGATGAGGTCGCGGAGGTCGGCACCGGACAGCGGCGGAGCCCGGTGCGCCCAGTCGTCCAGCAGGTTGACGGCGTCGCCGGCCAGCCCGAAGGACACCACGGGGCCCAGCAGCGGGTCCTCGATGGCGCGCAGCGTGCAGGCCTGTCCCACGGGGGCCATGGTCTGGACCTCCAGGGACGCCGGCCCGTAGGGTTCCAGCGCCCGGCGCATCTGCAGGATGTTCAGCCGGAGGGAGTCCGCGTCCTGGATATCCAGCCGCACTCCGCCGAGGTCCAGGCGGTGGCGCAGCGTGGGATCGGTGGTCTTCAGCGCCACCGGCCAGCCCAGCCTGCCGGCCGCTTCCACGGCTTCCTCCTCGGTGGTGAAGCCCTCCGACGGCATGACCCTGATCCCGTAACGCGCCAGCAGCCGTGCGGCGTCGGCGGGGTGGAGTTTCTTGAGCTGCTCGCCGCCGACATCGGACAGCAGGTTCTCGAGGTCGGCGTGCGCGGCGTCAGGATCGCAACCGTCGGGCTCGACGAAGAGGCCCTGGTCGCGTTCAGCCCATTCGGCATAGCGGACCACGGCAGCCAGCGCCGCCACCGCCGCCCCCGGATTGGAGTAGCACGGGACCGGCGGCGCGCCGGAGTCCTCCCCCACCATGCCCTCCACGTACACCGACGGATCGAGGATGCCGGTAAAGGCCGCCACCACCGGCTTTCCGGCTTCGGCCGATGTTTCTGCGAGCGCCCCGGCAATCTTTTCCACGGTCAGCCCGCGGGCGGGAAGGAAGGCGACCACTGCCGCATGGACTTCGTCCCGGGCCAGGACGTCCCGGAGCCTTTCCCGCAGCGCGGGCAGGGCACGGGACATCCCCGCATCCAGGTCAAGGTCCACCGCCAGCGCCTCCACGCCCAGGCCGTGGGAGGCTGCGCTGTCCGCCACCACTTTCCCCAGCGCACCGGAATTGCTGAAGACAGCCACTCCCGCACCCTTGGGAAGCGGCTGGCCGGACACGATCTGCGCCACGTCCATGAGCTGTTCGATGGTTTCCACGCGGATTACGCCGGACTGGCGCATCATCGAGTCCACGGCATCGGCGGGTGCCTGTGTGGTGCGGACCGCATGGCCGGGCGGCAGCTGCAGGCCCATGGAAGCGGACTTGGCCACGATCACGGGCTTGGTCCGTGCGAGCCGCCGGGCCAGGCGGGAGAACTTCCTCGGGTTGCCGATCGACTCCAGGTACAGTCCCACGGCGGTGGTGTCGGCGTCGTCCTCCCAGAACTGCATCATGTCGTTGCCGGACACATCGGCCCGGTTTCCTGCCGAGAGGAACGTCGAGATGCCGGCACGGCGCCGGCTGGAGGCCGCGTACAGCGCCACCCCAATGGCCGCAGACTGGCTGAACAGCCCCAGTCCCCCGCCGCGGGCCAGGCTGGGCGCCATGGAGGCGTTCAGCCGGACGGCAGGGTTGGTGTTCACAATCCCGAGCGAGGCCGGCCCGATGACCCGCATTCCGTTGGCCCGCGCCTGCCGCACCAGCTCCCGCTGCCGCGCGAGGCCGCGTTCCCCGTCCTCGGTGAACCCCGCGGAGGCTACCAGGACCCCCTTCACCCCGGCGGCGGCGCACTCGTCCACCACCTTGGGGACTTCCTCGTAGGGCACTGCGACTATGGCCAGCTGCACCGGGCCGGGAACCTCGGAAAGCTTGCCGAAGGACAGCATGCCGGCCAGCTCAAACGCCTCGGGGTTGATGGCGTACACGGGACCGGTAAAGCCGCCTTCGATAATGTGCTCCAGGAGCTGGTAGCCCACGGTCCCCCACCGCCGGCTGGCCCCGATGACCGCCACCGACGACGGCGCCAGCAGGTCCTGCACGCTCCTCGCCTCCGCGCGGTGTTCGCGGGCTTCCATCACCGCACGCGATTTGTCCGTGGGATCGATGTTGAACTCCAGGCTCACCACGCCGTCGTCGAAATGGCGTTTGACGTCGTAGCCGGCGTCGGAGAAGACCATGAGCATCTTGCGGTTCTCAGGCAGGACCTCGGCGCTGAAGCGCCGGATCCCGTTTTCGCGCGCCGCGGCTGCGAGGTGCTCCAGCAGGATCGAACCGATGCCGCGGCCCTGGTGCGCGTCGGCGATGTTGAAGGCGACCTCGGCCTCCGCCGGGTCGTCCAGCCGGTCGTACCGGCCGATGCCGATGATGTCGCCGCCGATGGTGATCACGAAAGCCACCCGGTCCCGGTAGTCCACCTCGGTGAAGCGCTTGAGTTCCCTGCTGGAAAGCCGCTCCTTGAAGGCGAAGAACCGCATGTAGATGGAGTTCTGCGACTGCCGCGTGTGGAAGGTCTGGACGGCGTCAGCATCGGTGGGATGGATGGGGCGCAAATGCGCTGTTCCGCCGTCCCGCAGGACGACATCGGCCTCCCAATATTCCGGATATTCGCCGTCCCCGGGCTGATCCACCATAGGCTTAGCCTAGCTAAACCTCCCGAAGTGCACCCCAAAAAGGATCCACCAGCCCCATGGCACGCCGCCAAACCCGCACCCCCGCAGGGGAAACAGTCCAGGACTACACCGAAAACATCGTCGACATCGACGTGACTTCCGAGATGGAAGGCTCCTTCCTGGAGTACGCGTACTCGGTCATCTATTCCCGGGCATTGCCCGACGCCCGCGACGGCCTGAAGCCCGTCCAGCGGCGCATCCTCTACATGATGAGCGACATGGGGCTCCGTCCGGACCGCGGCCACGTCAAGAGCGCCCGCGTCGTGGGTGAGGTGATGGGAAAGCTGCACCCGCACGGCGACACTGCCATCTACGACGCCATGGTGCGCATGGCCCAGGACTTCTCGCTCCGGCTCCCCCTGATCGACGGCCACGGTAACTTCGGTTCGCTCGACGACGGTCCGGCAGCACCGCGGTACACCGAGGCCCGCCTGGCGGCGGCAGCGCTGACCATGACGGACCACCTCGACGAGAACGTGGTGGACTTCGTCCCCAACTACGACAACCAGCTCACCCAGCCCGAGGTCCTGCCCGCAGCCTTCCCCAACCTGCTGGTCAACGGCACCACCGGCATCGCCGTCGGCATGGCCACCAACATGGCCCCGCACAACCTCGTGGAAGTCATTTCCGCCGCACGGCACCTCATCGCCAACCCCGACGCAACGCTCGAGGACATCATGCGCTTCGTCCCCGGCCCCGACCTGCCCACCGGCGGCCGCATCGTGGGCCTGGACGGCATCCGTGACGCGTACGCCACCGGCCGCGGCTCCTTCAAGACCCGCGCCAAGGTGGAGGTGGAGCAGCTCTCCGCCCGGCGGACCGGCCTGGTGGTGACCGAACTGCCCTACATGGTGGGTCCGGAGAAGGTGATCGAGAAGATCAAGGACGCCGTCAACAGCAAAAAGCTGGCCGGCATCAGCGACGTGGTGGACCTGACCGACCGCAAACACGGCCTGCGTCTGGTCATCGAGCTGAAGAACGGCTTCAACCCGAACGCCGTCCTCCAGCAGCTCTACCGCTACTCGCCGATGGAGGATTCCTTCGGCATCAACAACGTCACCCTGGTGGACGGGCAGCCCCAGACGCTGGGCCTGCTGCAGCTGCTCACCGTCTACGTGGACCACCGGATCTCCGTGGTCCGGCGCCGGACGGTGTTCCGGCTGGGCAAGAAGAAGGACCGCCTCCACCTGGTGGAGGGCCTCCTCATCGCCATCGTCGACATCGACGAGGTCATCCAGATCATCCGTTCCTCGGACGAAGCCTCAGCGGCGCGGGAACGGCTGATGTCCATCTACGACCTCTCCGAGATCCAGGCGAACTACATCCTCGAGCTCCGGCTCCGCCAGCTGACCAAGTACAGCAGGATCGAGCTGGAGAAGGAACAGGACGAGCTCCGCAAGGAAATTGCCGCCCTCGAAGCCATCCTCGAGTCCGATCAGCTGCTGCGCGCGCTGGTCTCTGACGAGCTGGGGGAGGTCGCGGAGAAGTACGGTACGCCGAGGCGCACGGTGCTCCTGGAGTCCGAGGCTGTGTCCCCCACCGTCGCCAGTGCCGGCGGGGACCAGGGCAAGGCCGTCAAGGGCAAGCCCGCCCCCCTCGCCCTGGAGATCGCGGACGATCCCTGCTGGGCGATCCTCACGGCCTCCGGCCAGATTGCCAGGACCGCCAACCGGGACAGCCTCGCCGAAACCGGGCCGCGGTCCAAGCACGATGTGTTCCGCTCAGTGGTCAAGACGTCGGCCCGCGGCGAGATCGCTGCGGTCACGTCCCAGGGCCGCATGCTGCGCATCCAGGTGATGGACATGCCTGTCCTGCCGCCCGTCTCCGGGCTGCCCAACCTCGCCGGCGGCGTTCCCGCCAAGGACTTCATCACTCTCCTGAAGGGTGAGTCCCTCGTGGCGTTCGCTCCGCTCGATGAGGTGCTGGCCCTCGGCACCGCACAGGGAGTGGTGAAGCGGGTGCAGCCGGACTACCCCCTAAACCGTGAGGACTGGGAGGTGATCACGCTGAAGGACAAGGACAGCGTGGTCGGTGTGGCGCCGGCGGGGTCTGACGACGCCGACCTCGTCTTCCTGACGCGGCAGGCACAGCTGCTGCGGTTCACGGCCGCCAATGTCCGCCCGCAGGGCAGGACAGCCGGCGGCATGGCCGGCATCAAGCTCGCCGCCGGCGACCAGGTGGTGTTCTTCGGTGCCGTAGCCCCCGGAGACGAGGCCGCCGTCGTCGTTACCATTTCCGGCACCGAAGGTGCCCTGCCGGGAACCGCCCCCGGTGCTGCCAAGGTGACGGCCTTCGCCGAATACCCGGCCAAGGGGCGCGCCACCGCCGGAGTCCGGGCGCACCGGTTCCTAAAGGGCGAAGACATCCTGCTGCTGGCGTGGGCCGGCCACGGCCCGGCGAAGGCATCGTCGGCGGCCGGGGTGGCCCGGTCCTTGCCGCAGGAGCATGGCCGGCGCGACGGTTCGGGCATCCCGCTCTCGCAGGCGGTGGATGTGATCGGCCCCAGCATGGCCTGGCCGGAATCCGCCTAGACTACTGCCATGCCTATCGTCCCGGATGAAAAAGACTGGACCTGGGTCCTGTCCCGCCCCTGCACGCAGTGCGGCTTCGACGCGTCCACCGTCACGCCGTCGACAGTTCCCGGCAGCGTCGAAAGCATGCTGCCGCGCTGGCGGGCCGTGCTCCGGCGGCCGGACGCCGCCGAGCGTCCGGACGAAAGCACCTGGTCCGCGCTGGAGTACGCCTGCCACGTCCGGGACGTGTTCAGCCTGTTCGACCGCCGCCTGAACCTGATGCTCACCGTGGACGACGCCCGGTTCGAGAACTGGGACCAGGACCAGACGGCGCTGGAGAGCGACTACGCACACGCCGACCCCGCCGTGGTGAGCACCGAGCTCACCGCGGAGGGCGAGCAGGTGGCGGCCTCCTTCGCCCGGGTCCAGGAGTCGCAGTGGAGCCGGACGGGGCTGCGCAGCAACGGTTCGGAGTTCACTGTCCTGACACTCGCGCAGTATTTCCTGCACGACGTCGTCCATCACCTCGCGGACGTGGACGGCTAGCCCCGCTCCTCCCGCCAGGGCCGATATGAGCCGGGCTAAAGCACCTTGTCCCAGGCAAGGCTCGTGTTGACCGGAACGTACCCCATCTTGCGGTACAGCGCCATGGCGCCGGTCGGGTTGTCCGAGTCGACGTCCAGCGATGCCTTGTCCATGCCCGCCGCCGCAAAGCGGCGCACCGCATCTGCCAGCAGGGCCTGCGCGATGCCGCGCCCGCGGAACTCCTTCCGGACCCCGAGCAGGTCCGTGTAGCCTTCGGTGAATCCACGCGTCACCGCGGTCTCCGGGTCGTGGCTGGCCAGCTGGTAACCGACAACGTCGCCCGTGCTGCTCTCGAGGGCCACGGCGCTGAGGTCGGGCCGGGCCAGGGGGTCGTTGACCACGAAGCCCCACGCCTCCTCGTCCCGCGGTTCGCTGCCCCAGTGGTCGGCGAACACCTGGTTGTGGGCCAGGCGCACGGCTTCGCTCAGTCCGGGCTCCATCGGCACGAGTTCCAGGCCGTGGGCCAAGGGCGCCTCGGGCAGCGGAGCCGACAGTGGCCGGTGCATCTCGTTGTAGTAGCGGACCACCTCATAGCCGGATTCCTCCAGGAGCGCGACCTGGTGCTGCTGCTTCTGTTCGATGAAAATCCGGAGCCGCGGCGGCACGGGTTGTTTGTTTCCCGCGCCGCCGTCCTTCACTGCACCGGCATCTTCTGCGAACCGCTGCCGCGTCCGGGCCTCCAGCCACTGCAGCAGGGCTGAGCCGACGCCGCGGCGCTGCCACTGCGGATCGACGGCGCAGAATCCGTGGGCCTTGGCCCCGTCCTGGTTCTTCGTCAGGCGGGCGTAGGCCCGGGGAACACCGTCAGCGTCGAAACCCAGAACGGAGTTTTGCCCGACCGGATTGTTTTTGGATTCAACGATCTGTGCCAGGTCCGCCCGCCGCTCGAACCAGACCGGCCGCTCGACTGCTGCGGTCCTTGCGATCAGGGCCGCCCAGGAGTCAAGGTCGCTTGCCGAGACGGGCCGCCACTGGAGGTTCGGGAAGCTGACCTGGGGCGCATCCGGGGCGTGGTTCTGCGTCATGGGAACAGGCTAGCCGCAAGGAAGGGCGGCAGGAAGCCGTAGGCTGGGGCCACGGCCGGGAGCGTTTCCTGGCCCGGAAAGGCACCTGATGCTTATTCTCTTCGGATTCAAGACGGTTCGGAAGCTGCTGCCGGGCCGCGCGGCGTCCTGCCGGCACTGCGGCGTGTTCGCCCATCAGCATCTGGAGGAGCGGGCCACCAAATTCACGCTGTTCTTCATTCCCGTCTTCACGACCTCCCGCTCCTACCGGATCACGTGCTCGAACTGCGGGGCCACATCGGTGGTGAATAACCGCCAAAAGAGGTCGCTGGTGGGCTAGGCAGCTCTTCCCTGGCCGTCCGTTCATGGACAGAATGGGTGGGTTAGACCGGCTGTCCGGGTCCGACCGCGGCCTCGGCCATAGGGAAGGAAGCAGATGAGCGATCACCAGGAACATCCCCCAGTCCCCACCCCGGGAAGCGCCCAGGGCCTGGACCGGAAGGTTGCCGACGGGTGCCCGGTCGACCACGGCAGCGTGACCTCGCACGGCAGCGAGAGCGAGAACCCGGCCATCGACTCGCCCCAGCCCAAGGCGCACCGGCCGCGGACCGTCACGGACTGGTGGCCGAACCAGCTCGACCTCTCCGTGCTCCACGCCAACCACCCGGCGGGCAACCCGCTCGGTCCCGGCTTCAGCTACCGCGAGGAGTTCCAGAAGCTCGACGTCGAAGCCCTCAAGCAGGACGTCATCCAGGTGCTGACCACGTCCCAGGACTGGTGGCCCGCGGACTTCGGCCACTATGGCGGCCTGATGATCCGGTTGAGCTGGCACGCTGCCGGGACCTACCGGGTCCACGACGGCCGCGGCGGCGCGGGCGACGGCAGCCAGCGGTTCGCGCCGCTTAACAGCTGGCCGGACAACGCGAACCTCGACAAGGCCCGGCGGCTGCTGTGGCCGGTCAAGCAGAAGTACGGCCAAAAGCTTTCCTGGGCCGACCTGCTGGTCCTCGCCGGCAACGTCGCCCTCGAATCGATGGGCTTCAAGACGTTCGGCTTCGCGTTCGGCCGCGAGGACGTCTGGGAGCCCGAAGAGATTTTCTGGGGTCCGGAAGACACCTGGCTCGGCGATGAGCGCTATATCGGCGAGGGCAAAATGGCCGAGGACGTAGGCTCCACCGAGATGGGCCTGATCTACGTCAACCCGGAAGGCCCCATGGGCAACCCGGATCCCAAACTCGCCGCGGCCTTCATCCGCGAGACCTTCAAGCGCATGGCAATGAATGACGAGGAAACCGTTGCCCTGATCGCAGGCGGCCACACGTTCGGCAAGACCCACGGCGCCAGTGATGCCGATGCCCACGTCGGTCCTGAGCCGGAAGCCGCGGACCTCGAGGCCCAGGGCCTGGGCTGGCTGAGCACCTACGGAAGCGGCAAGGGTCCGGACACCATCACCTCGGGCCTTGAAGTCACCTGGACGGACCGGCCAACGGAGTGGAGCAACCGCTTCTTCGAAATCCTGTTCGAGCACGAGTGGGAGCTCGTCAAGAGTCCGGCCGGCGCACACCAGTGGGTCGCCAAGGATGCACCCAAAATCATTCCGGACGCCCACGACACGGAGAAGAAGCACCGGCCCACGATGCTCACCACGGATCTCTCGCTGCGCTTCGACCCCGCATATGAGCGGATTTCGCGGCGCTTCCTGGAGAATCCGGATGAGTTCGCCCTGGCTTTCGCCAAGGCCTGGTACAAACTGCTGCACCGCGACATGGGCCCCGTGGGCCCCCACCTGCTCGGACCCTGGGTCCCGGAGCCGCAGCTCTGGCAGGATCCCGTCCCCGCAGCAGACCACGAGCTCATCGGCGAACAGGACATCGCCTCGCTCAAGGAACAGCTCCTGGGTTCCGGCCTGTCCGTCGCCCAGCTCGCCACCACGGCATGGGCGGCGGCGTCCACGTTCCGCAAGACCGACAAGCGCGGCGGCGCCAACGGCGCACGCATCAGGCTGGAACCCCAGCGCGGGTGGGAGGTCAACGAGCCCGGGAAACTTGGCGATGCACTGCAGGCACTGGAGCGGGTGCAGGAGAAGTTCAACTCAGCCCAGAACGGGGGGAGGAAGGTCTCCCTGGCCGATTTGATCGTCCTCGGCGGCTGCGCGGCCGTGGAAAAGGCGGCCAACGCCGCCGGCTTCGCCATCACGGTGCCGTTCCGGCCCGGCCGCACCGATGCTACCCAGGACCAGACCGACGTCGAATCGATCCAGTACCTGCAGCCCAGGGCGGACGGGTTCCGCAACTACGTGCGCCCGGGCGAGAAGCTTCAGCCGGAGACCCTCCTGCTCGACAAGGCCTACCTGCTGGACCTCTCCGCGCCGGAGATGACTGCGCTCATCGGCGGCCTGCGTGCCCTGGGCGCGAACTTCGGCGGCGCTGCCCACGGTGTCCTCACCGACCAGCCCCAGGTCCTGACGAATGACTTCTTCGTCAACCTGCTCTCCCCCGGCGTCCAGTGGAAGGCGTCAGCGGAGGAGGAGAACGTCTACGAGATCACCGACGTCGCCACCGGTGAGCGGAAGTGGACTGCCACGCCCGTCGACCTGGTCTTCGGATCCAACTCCCAGCTCCGGGCGTTGGCCGAGGTCTACGCCAGCGACGACGCCAAGGAGAAGTTCGTCAACGACTTCGTGGCGGCCTGGGTGAAGGTCATGGAGCTCGACCGCTTCGACCTGCGCTAGCCGGGGTCCCCAACCAACCGGGCCGGCTGCCGCTGCGGCCGGCCCGGCCGTTACACCTGCTGCCCGGAAACCGCCATGGCTTCTGCCGGGAGCCGGTGCTTCGGGCGGAGATCCAGGAGCGCGTCGTCGGGGCTGATGTCCGCGGGGTTGTGCGTAACCAAAACCACCGTGCGCGACACCAGCCCGGCACGCAGGTCCGCAATCAGCGCCCGGCCGGATTCAGCGTCGAGGTGCGCCGTGGGCTCGTCCAGAAGGATGACGTCCGCCTGCGTCATCAGGGTGCGGGCGACTGCCAGCCGTTGCCGCTCGCCGCCGCTAAGGAATGCTCCGCCCGGCCCGATGCGGGTATCCAGGCCGTCTTCCAGCCGCGCCAGGAGCGGAGCCAGGCCCACCGCCCGCAGGGCCTCCAGCATCGCCTTTTCGGTCTGCGCCCCCGACCCCGTAGCGGAACCTGCACCGGGCTCCTGCCGCGGACTGCCGAGCAGCAGGTTCCCGCGGACGGTGGAGTCGAAGAGGTGGGCCTCCTGCGGGCACCACGCCGCGGTGCCCGTCACCGCGATGCGGCCCTGCCGGGCAGGGAGAAAGCCGAGAATGACCGCCAACAGCGTGGATTTGCCCGCGCCCGAGGGGCCGGTCACCGCCAGCCAGCGGCCCGGCTCTGCGACGGCGGTAAGGCCCTTGAAGACACTTTCACCCCCGGGCCACGCCGCGGACAGCCCGTCCAGTTCCACACCCGGCCGGCTGAGCCCACGGGGCTGAACCCCGGCAGGTCCGCCGGCCGCTGTGCCAGTGCTGCCCGGCGCAGCTACCTCCGGGGCACCTGCTGCCGGGGCACCTGCTTCCGGGGCACCTGCTTCCGGGGCACCGAGGACGCCGGACGCACTGATGCGGCGCAGGACCGCACGCAACGCCGGGAACTGCCGCACCGCCGTCGTCATGGCCCCAAATGGTTCGGCGAGCGCCAGTTGCAGCAGGACCACGACGCCGACGGTGGTCGCCGGCAGTGAGCCGGCCAGAACCTGCGGGGCTGCCAGCACCGCGCTGCACAGCGCGCCCGCACCGCAGGCAGCCACGGTGAGCGCCTGGCCGAGTCCTTCTGCCCAGGCCGAACGCCGTGCCGCACCGGTGGCATCCCGGTCCAGCGCACGGATGCCGTCCAGAACCGGCTGCTTCACGCCATTCGCGTGCAGTTCGGCGCGGGCATCCAACGCGGCGGCGACCCCCCGGAGCACCCCGGAGCGGAGCCGCTGCCCTGCCTTGGCCGACATCCGGTCGGCGAGCAGCGCCGCCGCGGGCGCGGCCACCAGGCTCACCAGCGCTGCGGCCAGAGCTGCCGGCAGGGCTGCGGGAAGCACGCAGGCCACCGTCCCGGCAGCAGCTGCCGCCACCGCCAAGGCGGTAACCGGCGGCAGCACGACCCGCGGGAGCAGGTCCCGGACAGTATCGACGTCCTCGATGACAGCACCCAGCACATTGCCGCCCTGCAGCAGCCGGCGAAGAGACAGCGCCCGCTGGCTGAGGGACGCCCAGAGGCTGCCGCGCAGCTTCGTCAGCGAGGCAAACACGGCCTCGTGCAGGAGGAGCCGTTCGCAGTAGCGCAGCACGGCCCGGCCGATGCCGAAGAAGCGGACACCCACGATGGCTGTCAGCAGGTACATAATGGGCGGCTGCTCACTGGCACGCAGAATGAGCCATCCCGACAGTCCGGAAAGCGCGACGGCGAACAGGGCGGCGAGCGCCCCGACGATTCCGGAGGCCGCGAACCGGCCGCGGACCGGCGCGAGCAGCCGGGCCAGCATTCCGAAGGTGGAGCCGGCGCGATGGACGCCCTCCGGGGCTGGCGGGCTCACAGTACCCGCTGCCGCCGTCGGGACGCCCGCACGTTCCGCGGCATCGGGAACGGCGGCGCCGGCGGAGACCGGGGCTGAGGCCGGAGCAGGAGCAGGGGCAGCCGCGTTGTCTGTGACGGCAGCTGACTCCGCGGCTGTGGCGGCAGTAGCGCTGGCTCCCGCAGCCCCGCGGCCGGACAGCGGCACGATCTGGTCGGCAAGTTCCCTCGTCTGGCGGTCATGCGCCACCAGGATGACGGTGGCGCGGCCGCGGAGCGCGCGAATCGCGCCGTGGACCCGGTCCGCCGATTCCCGGTCCAGGTGGGCGGTGGGCTCATCGAGCAGCAATACCGGGGCGCCCGCCTCGACGCGGGCCAGGCCGCGGGCAAGTGCCACACGGCGCAGCTCGCCCGGGCTCAGTTCGGCCGGGTGCTTGTCCGCCAGGTGGTCCGCGCCCACGGCCGCCAGGCAGCGCAGCACTCCCCCGCCGCCGGCGTCCCGCTTGTTGGCGTCCCGGTTGTTGGCGTCCCCGCCGGCAACTGCGGTGCCGGCCGTCAGGTACAGCAGCACTTCCGCCTCCACGGTGTCCGCAACCATCACCGGATGCTGCGGCACCCACGCGACATCGTCCGCGGCAAACCCGCCGATGGTTCCGGTCACCGCGGTTGCAGAGGTACTGCCGCCGCCGCTGCTTCCCACCGTTCCCGCCAGCACACCGAGCACGGTGCTCTTGCCCGCCCCGCTGGGACCGTCCAGCGCAGTGACCAGGCCGGCCGGGGCAGAAAAGCTGAGGGGCCCGACGGCGGGACCCTGCCGACCGGGATAGCTGACGGTCAGGTCCCGTACAGTGATGTCGCGGACAGTGACGTCCCGGACGGTACCCGCCGGCCCTGTTACGTCCGCGCGGGGCGCGGCCAAACCGCCGGTCGTCCGGTTATCCGGCCCAGCCGGCGTGTCCGGGACAAGCCGCCTGGGCTCGGGTGCGTCCAGCACTGCGGTTGTTTCGGCCAGGGCGGCCCGGCCGTCGTCGCTCGCGTGGTGTGCGGTCCCCAGCTCACGCAGCGGAAGGTAGCAGTCGGGGGCGAGGATAAGCGCCAGCAGTCCGGCCTCCAGCGCCATGTCGCCGTGGACCAGCCGGACGCCGATGAACACGGCCACCACCGCAACGGAGATGGTGGCAATCAGCTCCAGGGCGAGCGCCGAGAGGAACGCCGTCCGCAGGGTCCCCATGGTCCGGTTCCGGTAGTCCTCGGAAATGTCCTCGAGGGCGCGGCGCTGGGCGGCGGCCCGGCCGAGCCCCACCAGCACAGGCAGTCCCTTGGCGAGTTCGAGCATGTGCCCGGACAGCCGGGAGAGGGCGGCCTGGGCGTCCCGCACCTTGTCCTCCGTGTAGCGGCCGATCAGCACCATGAACACCGGGACAAGGGGCACCGTCAGCACGATCACCACGGCGCTGACCCAGTCGGCGAAGAGGATCCGGGCGCCGAGCAGCAGCGGGATCGCCGCACAGTTCACCAGTGCCGGCAGGTACTGCGTGTAGTAGCTGTCCAGGGCATCCAGGCCGCGGGTCGCAAGCACCGCCAGGCCGCCGTCGGAAGGTCCTGCGGTCCTGACGCCGTTGCGCAGTGCCGTCTCCAGGAGTTGTGCACGCAGTTCCTCCTTGACGCCGAGGGCGGCGCGCCGGGCGCCGACGCCCTGCGCCCAGACCGTGAGGGACCGCAGCACCACGCCGGCCGCTCCCCAGCCCAGCTGGCCGGCCCACGCGGGGTCCTGAGTCATGAGGCCGGTGAGGACGGAGGCGACGGCCTGCCCCATGAGCACCAGGGACAGGGCCTTCAGCGCAGCCAGCACGCCCAGCGCGTAGAGGGCGCGGCGCGTGGAAGGTCCGGACGGGAACTGCGGTTTCACTGCGGGTCAGTCTTTCCTGATGAGTGCCTTCGCGGCGACCGCGGGCAGGAAGCTGTGCGCCTCCGGGATGTGGGCGGCGCTGACGCGGCGGCGGAACACCCAATAGGTCCAGGCCTGGTAGGCGATCACCAGCGGCAGGCCGACGCACGCCACGATGCTCATCAGGCCGAGGGTGTAGTCGGAGGAAGATGCGTTGGCGATAGTGAGGTTGAAGGCGGGGTCGATAGTTGAGGGCAGGACCACCGGGAAGACCGCGCCGAAGATGGAGGCGGAGCCGCCCAGCAGGAACACACCGGTTGCCAGGAAGGCCCTGCCCTCGTTGCCCTTCCGGGCCTGGGCCCAGGCCACAGCGGCGGCAAGAACGGCCACCGCGAGGACAACCAGGGTCCACGCTTCACCGCTGAGGACCTGCACCCCGATGGCCCAGCCTGCCATCGGCAGGAGCAGGACGGGAAGCAGCCGCACAAACCACTGCCGCGCGCGGTGCCGGACGTCGCCGTCGGTCTTCAGTGCCAGGAAGGCCAGGGCGTGCAGCAGGGCGAAAGCAGCCACGGCCAGTCCGCCCAGAACGGCGTACCAGCTGAACCAGGCGAACGGCCCGCCGTCGCGGTCGCCGTTGGCGTCCAGCGGCAGTCCGGTGGTGGTCAGGCCCAGGGCTGCACCCACGCCGAACGCTGCAACAAAAGATCCGACGGCGATCGCCCAGTCCCAGGTGTTCCGCCACCGGTCGGTGTCCACCTTGCCGCGGTATTCAAAGGCGACGGCCCGGAAAATCAGGGCGACGAGGACCAGCAGCAGCGGCAGGTACAGGGCGGAGAACAGGGAGGCGTACCAGAACGGAAAGGCTGCGAAGGTTGCGCCGCCTGCGGTCAGGAGCCAGACTTCGTTTCCGTCCCAGACCGGGCCGATCGTGTTCAGGAGCACACGGCGTTCAGTGTTGTTGCGGGCAAAGAGCTTCATCAGCATCCCCACGCCCAGGTCGAAGCCCTCCAGGAAGAGGTACCCGGTCCACAGGACGGCGATGGCGATGAACCAGATGGTTGGCAGCAGTTCCATGCTTTGAATCCTCGGTCTTATCAGGCTCGGGTTTTAGTAGGCGAAGGCCAGGACGTCGTCGGACGTTCCGGGCTTGCCCGGCCCGCCGTCACGGGGTGTCGCGTCCTCGTTTTCATCGACCGGCGCGTGCGCCAGTTCAGGCATGGCCGAGACCACGCCGCCGCGGATGTACTTCACCAGGAGCTTCACTTCCACCACCAGCAGCACTGCGTAGATCAGGGTAAGGACGATGAGGGAGGTCAGGATCTCGCCGGCGGACACACCCGGGGAAACGGCTGCGGCGGTGAACATAAACACCGGGTCGATCCCGTTGAGGTCCGGGTTGGGGGCCACGACGAACGGCTGCCGGCCCATTTCCGTGAAGATCCAGCCCGCGGCGTTGGCACCGAACGGGGCCAGGATGCCGAACACGGCCAGCCGCATCAGCCAGCGCGACTCGGGAACGGTCCCCTTGCGGGCCAGCCAGAGTGCCACGAGGGCGGCGAGGGCGGCCAGGCCGCCGAATCCGATCATGGCCCGGAAGCCCCAGTACGTGACCTCCATGACGGGGACGTACTGGATCTCCTGTCCTGCGCGGTCACCGTAGATGGGGTTGTCCGGCACGTGCGTGCCGTAGTCCGCCTTGTACTGCTCGATGAGGCTGTTAACACCCTTCACCTCAGTGGTGAAGTCGCCCTTGGCGAGGTAGGAAAGGATGCCCGGAATCTCGATCACGGCCTTGATGTCGTCACAGTTGCGTGAGCCAACGTTGCCCACGCTCAGCACGGAGAAGCCCGTACCGTCGTGGCAGGCTGCTTCGGCGGCGGCCATCTTCATGGGCTGCTGCTGGAACATCAGTTTGCCCTGCAGGTCGCCGGTGAGGGCGGTTCCGGCAAAGGAAATCATGGCGACGACGGCACCGATCCGCAGCGACTTGAGCCAGACTGAGTGGTCGGCACGGTCGCGTCCCGGGATGTCGGCAGAACCGACGATGACCTTGCCGTCGGGACCGATGGTGTCGATCCCGTCCCGGCGCCGGCGCCAGAGGTGGTACCAGGCGATGCCCAACAGGAATCCGCCGGCCACGGCAAGGGCGCCGAAGAGGGTGTGCGGCACGGCCACCAGGGCCGTGTTGTTGGTGAAGACGGCCCAGGCGTCGGTCATGACCGGCCGGCCGTCAATCATCTTGACGCCGACGGGGTGCTGCATCCAGCTGTTGGCCACGATGATGAAGTAGGCGGAGAAGAACGAGCCGACCACCGCAATCCAGAGGCATGCGAGGTGGACGCCCTTCTTCAGCTGCTTCCACCCGAAGATCCACAGGCCGAGGAACGTCGACTCGACGAAGAAGGCGAGGAGTGCTTCAAGGGCCAGCGGGGCTCCGAACACGTCGCCAACGAACCGGCTGTATTCGCTCCAGGCCATGCCGAACTGGAACTCCTGCACGATGCCAGTGGCCACCCCCATGATGAAGTTGATGAGGAAGAGCTTTCCCCAGAACTTGGTCATTCGCAGGTACGCCGGATTGCCAGTGCGGTACCAGACGGTCTGCATTACGGCGACCACCAGGCCGAGGCCGATGGTGAGCGGCACCATCATGAAGTGGTAGACGGTGGTGATTCCAAATTGCCAGCGTGCGATTTCCAAGGCGTCCAAGGCGGTCCCTACTTACTGTTGGGTCTAGCTCTCCAGCGCTGTTTTCTACAGAATGTAGAACTTCAACTTCTACAGAGTGTAGAACACAGCTCGAACACTGTAAACACGGTTGCACGCCCTCGGGACGAACGCAATTATCCGCGACGCGCCGAGCCTTCTACCTCATGTAGAAACGCGGCGCCAAACGCGATAGATTTGAAATTGCAGTATTGGAATCACAGCACGGGCCGGTCAGCCGGCCCTGGGCAGTGCGTTGTCAGAAGGATGTACAGATGGCAAGTCTTGGGGAACTGGAACGGGCAGTCATGGACCTGCTCTGGGCTGGCCACGAAGCAGCCACGGCCAACACGCTGCGGGACATGCTCGCGCAGAGCACGGCGGCGCAGGGCGGGGCAGCAGGCCACGAGGGCAAGGACCTGGCGGTCACCACCGTCCTGACGGTTCTGTCCCGCCTCGAAAAGAAGGGCCTCGTGGAACGCGAACGCGGCACGCGGCCGCACCGCTACCAGGCCGTATCCAGCCGTGAAGACCACACCGCCGAGCTCATGCATGAGGTGCTGGGGTCTGCCCCGGACCGTGAGGCCGTGCTGGCCAGGTTCATCGGTTCGGTGACGGAAAGTGAAGCCGAGACGCTGCGCAAACTGCTTGGTCACAGCTAGCACCTGATGTTCTGGACCTCATATTTCCTGGCGGTCCTGGCGATAGTACTGGCCTGGCCGGTGCCTATCCTTCTTTCGCGCGCCCACTGGCCGGCGCGCGACCCTTTTACAGCCATGGTGCTGTGGCAGGCCATCGGCCTGGCCGGTGGCCTGTCCATGATCGGCGCCATGCTGGTCTACGGCCTGGAACCTGTTGGCGACAATCTGGTTGCCGGGCTGCGCGCGCTGGCGGACATGGTGCTCTTCGCGGCTCCCACCACCGCGCTGGGATTCTGGCATGTCTTCGCGCTCTCCGCGGCGGCCCTGCTGACAGCGCACCTCGTCTTCACGCTGCTGCTGACCTATTACAAGATCGAGCGGCAGCGCCGGCGCCACCGTGAACTCCTGGCCCTATTGGCATCACCGTCTGACGACGGTCCCGGCACCGTGGTCATCAGCCATGATTCGCCGGTGGCCTACTGCCTGCCCGGCGGCGCCCGGTCAGTGACAGTCCTATCCGACGGACTAATGGCCGCCCTCGAACCTGCCGAGCTGCGGGCCGTCCTGATTCACGAAAACGCGCACCTGACCCAGCGCCACCACCTGCTGCTCTGGGCGTTCGCCGCCTGGCGGCAGGCATTGCCGTGGCTGCCAACCACGCGCCTTGCCCAGGAAGCCGTCAACTCACTCATCGAAATGCTGGCCGACGACGTTGCTCTCAAGACGGAAAGCAAGGCGACGCTGATCAAGGCGATTGCCATCGTCGCCAGCGGGTCGGCAGGCCCCCAGGGGGCCGCCGTCGTGGAACCCGCAGGTCTTGCCGGAACAGGCCTTACCGGGGCGGGCAGTCTTCAGCTGCCGGACGGCGCCGGCGGTTCCGGCCCGGCGAGCACGACGGCGTCGCGCGTCAGCCGCCTCCTCTCCCCCAAGCCTCCACTCGCGGGCGGCCTCCGGGCAGCCGTGCTCGCAGTGTGCACGCTGCTGCTGGCGATGCCCACCGCCCTGCTGATCGTTCCCGGCCTGCTGGGCTGAGCCCGCGGGGCTGGACTCCACAACGACGCCCCGCCAGGCCAATTTCCGCCCGCTATGCGTCGATGCGTTCCCGGTCCAGGCTGGACGCACCGGCGATGATGAAATCCTTGCGCGGCGCAACATCCGATCCCATAAGCAGGTCGAAGATCTGCTCCGCCTGCTGCGCGTTCTCGATGTTGACCTTCCGGAGCATGCGGTGCCGGGGGTCCATGGTGGTTTCGGCCAGCTGTTCGGCGTCCATCTCGCCCAGGCCCTTGTACCGCTGGATGGGTTCCTTGTACTTCCGGCCTTCCGCGGCGAGCTTGGCCAGCAGCGTGTGCAGTTCAGCCTCGGAGTAGGTGTAGATCATCTCGTTGGCCTTCTGGCCGGGATTGATCACTTCCACCCGGTGCAGCGGCGGGACCGCAGCGAACACCCGGCCCTCCTCGACCATGGGCCGCATGTAGCGGAAGAACAGCGTGAGCAGCAGCGTCCGGATGTGGGCGCCGTCGACGTCGGCGTCCGTCATCAGGATGACCTTCCCGTAACGGGCCGCCTCGATCGCGAAGCTGCGTCCCGAACCTGCCCCGACCACCTGGATCAGCGCAGCGCACTCGGCGTTGGAGAGCATGTCGCCCACGGACGCCTTCTGGACGTTGAGGATCTTGCCCCGGATCGGCAGCAGCGCCTGGAAGTCAGAGGAACGCGCCAGCTTCGCGGTGCCGAGCGCCGAGTCACCTTCCACGATGAACAGTTCGGACCGGGCGACGTCATCCGTGCGGCAGTCGGCCAGCTTGGTGGGCATCGACGAGGACTCCAGCGCCGTCTTCCGGCGCTGGGTCTCCTTGTGGACGCGCGCGGAGATGCGCGACTTCATCTCGCTGACGATTTTTTCCAGCAGCAGCGCCGACTGCGCCTTGTCGTTCCGGTTGGAGGAGTTGAGCTTGGCCGCTATCTCCTTCTCCACCACGCGCGCCACGATGGCCTTGACCGCTGACGTCCCCAGGATTTCCTTCGTCTGGCCCTCGAACTGCGGCTCGGCGAGCCTCACCGTCAGGACGGCGGTGAGGCCGGCGAAGATGTCGTCTTTCTCGATCTTGTCATTGCCGGCCTTGAGCTTCCGGGCGTTGGCTTCCACCGTCTTCCGGAACGTCTTCACGAGGGCCTGCTCGAAGCCGGCCTGGTGGGTGCCGCCCTTTGGAGTGGAGATGATGTTGACGAAGCTGCGGACCGTGGTGTCGTAACCGATGCCCCAGCGCAGTGCGACGTCCACCTCGCAGTCGCGTTCCACTTCGGCGATCTTGCTGTGGCCCCGCTCGTCGAGCACGGGGACGGTTTCCTTGAACTTGCCGGCGCCGTGCAGGCGCCAGACGTCCGTGACGGCGGAGTCGGCGGCGAGGAAGTCCACGAACTCGGAGATGCCGCCGTCGTGGTGGAACACTTCCTCGTGCACGCCCAGTTCACCGGGCGTGCCGGGGAGCTTGCGCTCGTCCCGGACCGTAATTTTCAGGCCCGGCACCAGGAAGGACGTCTGCCGGGCCCGTGCGGTGAGTTCCTCATAGGAAAACCTGGCGTCCGGCGTGAAGATCTGGGTATCTGCCCAGTAGCGGATGCGCGTGCCGGTGACGCCGCGCTTGGCCTTGCCGACGACGTCGAGGACGGAATCCTCGACGAACGGCGCGAAGGCTGCGGCCGGGTTTGGCCTGCCGTTGTCGTCGAAGCGGCCGGGCTCACCCCGGCGGAAGGACATCCTGTAGGTCTTGCCTCCCCGGTCGACCTCGGCGTCGAGCCGTGCCGAGAGCGCGTTGACGACCGAGGCGCCGACGCCGTGCAGGCCGCCGGAGGCGGTGTACGAGCCTCCGCCGAACTTGCCGCCGGCGTGCAGCTTGGTGAAGACAACTTCGACGCCGGTGAGCCCCGTCTTGGGTTCCACGTCCACGGGAATGCCGCGGCCGTCGTCGTGAATCTCTACGGAGTTGTCCGCGTGCAGGATGATCTTGATGTCATGGCCGAAGCCCGCCAGTGCCTCGTCGACGGAGTTGTCGATGATCTCCCAGAGGCAGTGCATCAGGCCGCGGGAGTCCGTGGATCCGATGTACATGCCGGGGCGTTTGCGCACGGCCTCCAGCCCCTCCAGCACCGAAAGGTGGCGGGCGGTGTAATCAGAACTCGGTGCCACAGGTAGTGAACTCCTTTGGGAAAACGGGCCGGATCGGCATTAAAAGACTCCCTCTAGCCTAGTCCCGCCGCCGTCAAAGACCCGACTGCCACTCCCGACACGGGTCCCAACTCCCGGCGTTCGTTACGCACACGTGATACGCGGACAGCGAAAGTGACCCATCCTTGCCATGGTTTGACTGCGAATGCTGGTTATATAGATGTACAGATCTACTAAGGAGGCCGACATGACAACAGCAGTTGCCGACCGCACGCTAACCGCAGCTGACCGGTGTGACCGTTGCGGAGCGCAGGCATACGTCCGGGTTGTACTCGAGTCCTCCGGAGGTGAGCTGCTTTTCTGCGCCCACCATTCACGCGCCGTCGAAGCGACCCTCAGGCCGCTCAGCTCCGACTGGCACGATGAGACGGACCGGCTGCACGAGAAGGCTCCGGTTCCGGTCGACTAGACAACAAAGCTCAAAGCCAGGATCCCCACCCGGGGGTCCTGGCTTTTTTCTGTTCACACTCCTTTCCCAGGTTTCCGGACGCTAAATTGTCAGTGCCCCTTGGCAGACTGTGGTCATGGAGGTTCTCGGGAATCCAGCAGCGGAGGCGGAGACGCCGCACGGCGTCACTGCGCTTGCTGCCGCGGTTCCCGTCGGCGGGTTCTCCGGCGGGGGTTTCCACTTCGACGGCTTCCTTGATGACGATTTCCCTATGGCGCTGATCCGGAGTCCGCGTATCCGGAGGACCCCTTCCCCGGCGGAGAGCATGACGACGGCGACCTCCCGGAAGACCCGTTTCCCGAAGCGCTGTTTTACGAGGCCTCGTTCACCGGTGGTGATCACTCGGGCGGCGAGGCACCCGCGCTAGAGCTCGACAACCGGGTCGGGGCCGTGAAGACGCTTTTGCGGGCCGATCTCACCGCCGACGGTCCCGGGCTGATCGACCAGATACACGCGTGGCAGAACATCAAGAGTTTTGCCGCCGGCCAGCAGGCCCGGCTCGCCGTTGAGTTCGAAGCCAGACAGCGGCAGGAACAAGCCGAATTCGCGACTGTGAACGGTCCGGCGCAGGCCGCTTCCGGGCTGGCCACCAGCAGCACCCTGTCGGCCGAGGATCGGGGCAAGAAACGCCGCAAAGAACCGAGCCTGGGTGTGGCTGAGCAGATCGCCCTGGCCCGGGGCGAGTCACCGCACCGCGGCGGCCGGCTGCTGGGCATGGCCAAAGCCCTCGTCATCGAAATGCCCCACACCCTCACCGCCCTGGATACCGGCCAGCTCAGCGAAGAAAAGGCCATGCACGTGGTGAAGGAAACAGCCTGCCTGGCTGTCCAAGACCGGGCCGCGGTCGATGAGGAGCTCGCCGCCGACACCGGGACCTTCGACGGGGTGGGGACCCGCGGCGTCATCGCCGCGGTCAAGGCCGCCGCGATCCGGCGGGACCCGCGCTCGGTCACCCAGCGGGCCAGCCACGCAGCGTCCGAGCGGGGTGTGAGCCTGCGCCCGGCTCCGGACTGCATGACCTACCTCACCGCGCTGCTGCCCGCCCACGAAGGCGTCGCCGTCTACACAGCACTGACCCGGCAGGCCGACACCCTCCGCTCCGCCGGCGACCCGCGCTCCAAAAACCAGGCCATGGCCGACACCCTCGTCGAATCCATCACCGGCACCCCCGGCGGGATCAGCGGGATCGACATCAACCTCGTCATGACCGACCGCACCCTCCTCCAATCCGACTCCGAACCAGCCCGCCTTACCGGCTACGGCACCGTCCCCGCCGCATGGGCCCGCGAACTCCTCCACCCGGAACACGCACCGGAACATGGAGGACGAGGACGTGCACGGGGGCAGGGCCATCCGGAGGGCTCGGGCACGTCCGGGACAAACTCACCGGAATCAAGCACCAGCCAGACAGACGCACCTGCGGAACTCAAGATCTGGCTCCGCCGCCTCTACACCGCCCCGGACACCGGCGACCTCGTCGCGATGGACTCCAAACGAAGGCTCTTCCCACCACCACTGCGCCGCTTCATCCAAGTCCGCGACGACACCTGCCGCACCCCCTACTGCGACGCACCCATCCGCCACCACGACCACATCATCCCCTGGCACAACAACGGCCCAACAACCCTCGACAACGGCGCCGGACTCTGCGAAGCCTGCAACCACACCAAAGAACTCCCCGGCTGGAAAACCCACCCCAGACCAGGACCAAGACACACCATCGAAATCACCACCCCCACCGGCCACACGTACCAATCCACCGCACCACCGCTACCGGGAACAACACTGTCCGGAACCAGGATACGAGCATCCGGGCTGGGCGAATCTGGGCCGGGCGAATCTGGACTGGGTGAAAGCGGACCGCCGGGAGCCCGCCCGAAAACGGTCAACGAAGTGGCCAGGGCCCGCCCCATGACGAGTCAGCCAGCGGTGAGTAAGCCAACAGTGAGTAAGCAACAGTGCGTAAGCCATCAGTGAGTAAGCACCGTGCATTGTGTGCGCCACCGCGCAGTGAGCAGGCTACCGCGCAACGCGGAAGGCGGCGGCGGAAATTCCACCGCCGCCAACTTGGGCTAATAGGAGCCCGGCGCTTCCAGGGCGCAGCCCTATGGGCCGACCTCCCTATGAACTGACCTCCGCGACCTGCGCTGCCAGGGTCGTCAGTTCCACAGCATCCGGGCGGCCGCAAAGCACGTGCACCTTGATTGAAGCTTTAGAAGGTACGACAAAGGCCAGGCCTGCCGCCGTGTTATGGGTAGCAGGCCTGGCCTTTGTAGACGCTTCTGGTTCAGGGTCTCCTAGTCCAGGTAGTCGCGCAGCACCTGCGACCGGGACGGGTGGCGGAGCTTGGACATGGTCTTGGATTCGATCTGACGGATGCGCTCACGCGTAACGCCGTAGACCTTGCCGATTTCGTCTAAAGTCTTCGGCTGTCCGTCCGTGAGGCCGAACCGCATGGCAACGACGCCCGCCTCGCGCTCTGACAGGGTATCCAGGACGGAGTGCAGCTGTTCCTGCAGCAGCGTGAAGCTCACCGCATCCGCCGGAACCACGGCTTCGGAGTCCTCGATGAGGTCACCGAATTCGGAGTCGCCGTCCTCGCCAAGCGGGGTGTGCAGCGAGATGGGTTCGCGGCCGTACTTCTGGACCTCGACGACCTTCTCGGGGGTCATGTCCAGCTCAAGAGCCAGTTCTTCGGGCGTGGGTTCGCGGCCCAGGTCCTGCAGCATCTGGCGCTGGACACGGGCCAGCTTGTTGATGACTTCCACCATGTGCACCGGGATACGGATGGTGCGGGCCTGGTCCGCCATGGCACGGGTGATGGCCTGGCGGATCCACCACGTTGCGTAGGTGGAGAACTTGAAGCCCTTGGTGTAGTCGAACTTCTCGACGGCACGGATGAGGCCGAGGTTGCCTTCCTGGATGAGGTCCAGGAACAGCATGCCGCGGCCGGTGTAGCGCTTGGCCAGCGAAACCACCAGGCGGAGGTTGGCCTCGAGCAGGTGGTTCTTGGCGCGCTTGCCGTCATGGATGATGAATTCAAGCTCGCGCTTGTACTTCGGGTCCATGGAGCCGTCGTCGGCGGCGATCTTTTCTTCGGCGAACAGGCCGGCCTCGATGCGGAGCGCGAGGTCGACTTCCTGTTCGGCGTTGAGGAGGGCTACCTTGCCGATCTGCTTCAGGTAGTCCTTAACGGGGTCGGCAGTGGCGCCGGCGGACATGACCTGCTGCACAGGTGCGTCGTCGTCATCGGCGTCAGAGTAAACGAATCCCGAACCGGTAGGCGCTGCGGCTTCCTTGCCGGCCTCGTCGGGTTCATCGACCAGATCGGCGGTGTCGGGCTGCGCGTCGTCGAGGTCCTCCTCGACTTCCAGGTCGGCATCGTCATCGGTGGTTGAGCGGCTTCCGGCAGCTTCGGCTGCAGCCTTGGCACCGGGCTTGGGTCCGCGCTTCTTGGGCTCGGGCTTCCCAGCGGCACGGGTGGCTGCACGCTTGGCGCTGGATGCCGCCGGCTTCTCCTCGGCAGTATCAACGGCCAGGGCGGCGGGTTCCTTCTTCGCGGAAGACGGGGTCACAGAAAACCTTTCTAGCGGCGGTCTGTGGAGTCACCTTCGGGCAACACCACTATGACCCTGTCAAGTCCGTGATTGACATCAGATGCAACCGAACGACAGAGCCACTAAGTAGAACTGCCGGGGCGGCCGCAATGTTCCCGTTTGGGAGCACTGCAAAGCACTGATTCACGGACCCAACCGGGTCTCGGCCTCCATTATCTCATGATTTTCCGTGCCAGGGGCCGAACGGGCCGTAATACGCCCTGCTGAAGGGCGGCGTACTACAGCTAGGCCGCATCCGAGCCGAATCTCTGCCAGGCAGCCTCGCGGCGTCCGGCCCAGCCGCAGATCGTTCCACGCCGCACAACTTCAGACAGGAGCTCGGCAAGCCGGTATCCCGGGCGGGCTTCGAGAGCCCGGGTCAGTGACGCGTGGGCAAACGAACCCCTCCCCCGGCACCATTCGATCCAGCCGGTCGCCGTGAGGGCAGCCGCCTGCGCTTCACCGCCGCCGCAGGACGACAGCTGCTGCATCAGGTTCTCAAGGCGCTTCAGCGCGTCCCAATCAGGCACGGCAGGGCTCAGGCCCAGCAGGACTTCGCCATAACCGGGCAGGGCCTCTGTTCCAAGGGTCACTGCCTCAAGCGCCTCTGTCTCCGGTGCCGCCGCTTCCGCCTCCGGGATTCCCTCCGGACCGCAGTTTGTCCGGCCCGGGGACCCGCTGGACAGCTGCGGTGCAGGCAGCGGCGGGCTGGAAACCGGCGCTCCGGTGCCAGCAGAGAAGATCCCGAAGGCTTCTGCACCTGCGGCGGCTGCGGCGCGCCCCGCTGCCGCCATGACCAGAACCGCATCGCGCCAGGCCGGAACACGCAGGGAAGCGCGCAGGAATCCGGCGAATTCCGGTTCAAGGGCGCCATGGCGACCGGCGGCGAGCGGATGCTCTGCGACTGGACCGGTAAGCGGTTCGGCGGCCGGGATTCCCTCGTCCAGCGGCCCAGCACCCGGTGACCCAGCACCCAGTGGCCCGGCGACTGGTGGCCCGGCATCCAGTTGCCCGACGACTGGTGGCCCTGCATCCAAGGGCCCGTCCAGAGGCGGCCCGCCCTCACATGAACCGGCCCCGCGTGAACCGGCCCCGCGTGAACCAGCCGCAGGCGGAACGCCTGCAGTCGGTGCGGGAGCAGATGCCACGGCTTGCAGCGCAGCTGACCACGCATCGAGGACAGCCTCGAACTGGGCCCGCAGCGTCCCCTTCCCCCTGAGAGCCTGATGCCAGTCGCGCTCGGCGGCCATGACCGCAGGATCGTCCGCCGCCGGCGCGCCCGCCCCCTCGGGCGGTGTGGCCCCTGGCGGCGCGCCGACACTGCTGCCGAGGTACACCATCTCCGCGTTGAGCCGGCTGTCCCGGATCTCGGCGACGGGGCGCCCCGGCAGCGGGCAGCAACTGTCGGTGCAGTACACGTTGCGCCAGTACTCTTCGCCGACGAGCCAGGCATCACGCACCGGCATGCCGGCCAGTCCGAGTGCGCATTCGAGATCGGCCAACAGGAGCCGAAAGGCGGGCGGTGCCCCTTCCCGGCCGGGTTCGTCAAAGCCGTGAGCGGCAAAGAAGGCCAGCAGGGTACCGTCGGCCTCCTTGTCCGCCAGCAGGTAGTCGGCTACAGTCCTGGCGAATGCTTCCCTTCCGCGGCGGCCGCCGCCCTCGGGGAGATCCACACGGAGCGTGGCTCCGAGCCGTTTGCCCTGCATGGTCATGGCCACGAGGCTCTGCGACGGCCAGTAGCCCAGACTGTGTGGGATATAGCCAAGGATGTCTTCGGGACCGCTGATGGTGAGATGCTCCGGTGCTGTCATGGGAACAGCTTCCGACGGCGGTCAGGGCAGGCACCACGGCCAGTTTCCGTATGTGGACAAGCCCGCCTGTTACGGAGCAGTCGCTAATCGCGCGACGGTGTCTTCCGGCGGGCAATCCGGTCCCGGCGCTGCTGGGCCATGGCCTGCAGCAGCGGGGGCACCACGATGCCCTGGGCAGCCATCTGCCGGCGGACCTTGCGGCGGACCACCAGCATGGCAACGGAGCCCACGCCGAGGAGCAGGAAGTGCACGCAAAGCGCAATGCGGAACGGCTCCAGGCCATAGAGTTCCCCGCGGGAAAAGCCGGTGGAGTTGAGGATGTCCAGCACGGCGCCGATCAGGTAGATGGCCATGAGCGCTGCGAAGAAGCCGCCTACGTTGACAATGCCGGTGGCAGTGCCGATCCGGTGCGCCGGATTGAAGGTGCGGGCGAAGTCGAAGCCGATCATGGAACCCGGGCCGCCGATCGCCAGCACCACAATCAGGAGAGCCAGCAGCCACAGCGGCGAGCGGCCGGGATACAGCAGCACAGCCGCCCACGCCGCAGCGGTGGCTCCGACGAGGATCAGCACCATGGTGGAGCGCCGCAGGGGGTGCCGGGCAACAAAACGCCCGATCAGCGGCCCCGCCCCGATGGCGCCGGCCACGTAGAGGGACATGAGTGAGGCGACGGTTGCGGCGTTCAGCCCCTGGGCCGAAATCAGGAACGGATAACCCCAGGTCATGGCGAATACCGTGCCGCTGAACTGGATGGTGAAGTGGCTCCACATACCCAGCCGCGTTCCCGGCTGCTTCCAGGCCCGGGACAGGGAGACGCCGGTGGCGCGCAGCCCCTTGGCCGCCTCCTGCCTGGGGGTGCCGGGCGGCATGTCCTGCAGCATCAGGACCACCAGCACGACGGCGACTCCGGAGAATCCGGCCAGCGCGAGGAATGCGGGGGTCCAGCCGGCCGTGTGAAGGATGAAAGCGAACGGCACCACGCTCAGCAGCTGGCCAAGCTGGCCGGACATGCCGGTCAGCTGGGTCAGCAGCGGAACGCGGGCGGGGGCAAACCACAGCGGGATGAGCCGGATGACGGAGATGAAGGTCATGGCGTCGCCGGCCCCCACCAGCACGCGGCCCAGCACACCCGCCGGAACGCTGTCCGCAAAGGCCAGCTGCAGCTGGCCCAGGCCCATCAGCAGGGCGCCCCCGGCGATCATGGCCCGGGAACCGAAGCGGTCCACCAGCACGCCCACCGGAATCTGCAGGCCGGCGTACACCAGCAGCTGCAGCACCGTAAAGAAGGAGATGGCCGAGGCGCTCGCGTGGAACCGCTCAGTGGCTTCGAGGCCAACCACACCGAACGACGTACGCTGCGTCACGGCCACCAGATACGAAAAGATACCGATGGACCAAATGAGCCAGGCGCGGGGTGCAGTCACCCTTCAATTATCCCCAGCCGCGGCAAAAATACTATTTATTTTGGCCATTTTTGGCCCGGCAGTGACGAGTCTCAAGCACCCCCGTGACGGGGCTTACGGGGCCGGGTTCTCCCGGGCGAGGTAGGCCTCAACAGCGGCGCCCAGGGCGTCGCCGTCGGGCAGTTCATCGTTCTCGTTGGCCAGCAGGGACCGGCGCACCGTGTTCTCGGCTTTTTCGTCGTACCGCGCCTCGAGCCGCGCCACCACCTGCTGGACTTCCTCCGACGCCTCGATCTGCTCGGCAATCTGCCGGCCCACCTCGCGCCCGGACTCGCGGAGCCGGTCGGTCGGCAGCATCAGCGAGGTGGCGGCACCGAGGTACTCCAAACCGGCCACCGCCGCGGTGGGGTACTCCGCCTCCGCGAGGTAGTGCGGCACGTGAATGACGTACCCCGCAACATTGCGGCCGGCGTCGGTCAGGCGGAGTTCCAGGACATGCCCGACGGCGGCCGGCACTTCCACTGTCGGCTTCCAGGAGGAGATACCTTCAATGAGCTCGGGACGGTTGCCGTGCACGGTCACGCCGACCGGACGGGTATGCGGCACGGGCATGGGAATCGAGTGGATCCAGGTCACCAGGTTGACGTCGAGGGCTTCGACAATCTGCACCACGGCGCGGGCAAAGCGTTCCCACTGCAGGTCCGGCTCGAAACCGGCCAGGAACAGGAAAGGCTTGCCCAGCCCGTCGACCAGCCGGTACAGAGCCAGGGTGGGCGGCTGGTAGTCCTGCAGATGGTCCTCGACGAACGTCACATGCGGGCGCCGGGAGCGGTAGTCCATCAGCTGGTCGGCGTCGAATACCGCCACGCGTTCGGAATCGAGCGTGTCCAGCAGCTCATCAGTGATCTGCCGGACCACGTGGCCGGCGTCGGCGAAGCCGGTGAAGCCCATCACCAGGTTCAGGCCGCGGAGCTCGGGGTTATGGAACAGCCCGATGTTCTTGGCGTAGAGCGCGTCGGGGTCCAGCAGCGAGCCGGAAATCCTTTCAAACACGGCGAGTTCCTTTCGTGGTCGGGGTTACTGGTAATAACGCCGGGGAGAGCGGCCTCATTCCTCGGTCGGCTGTGGCGCCGCTCTCAACCGGGCTGGCGGACCCGCCCCCTGGAGCCAGCCCATGGCCGGCGCCCGCTACGGCACCGCCGCCACTAAGCGCGCCCCGGAGGAACACGGACAGCCAACCGTGCCCGGGAGCACCGAGAGACTACGATCGGAAGTGGCTTCCTGCCCGAACAATCACAGAGAATTGAGGACCGATCCTCGTGGTCAAGAATACTGAAATCAACCTTAGTGCCATTGCAAGGGACCTGAAGAAGGCGGCAAGTGACGCAGTGGTCATCGGCGTTGGACAGGGCACGGACGGCCCGTTCCTGCTGGAGAACCCGCTGACTGCGAAGTCGGTTGAGGCCCTGGCGGAGTCCCTGAAGGTCCTGGGCATTACGGGCGCCGCAGACCAGGCAGTCCGGCTCCCCGGCCTTCCCGAGACGGGCTCCGGAATCCTGGTGCTGGCCGGCGTGGGCAAGGTCGACGCCGGAGGAAGGGTATCGGGCGAGGCACTGCGCCGCGCTGCCGGCTCTGCCGTCCGCCAGCTCGCCGGACTGTCCTCTGTGACGCTGGCATTTCCGACGGCGACTGTCGCCGATGTTGCAGCCGTCGCCGAGGGCGCGGCTTTGGGGGCGTACTCCTTCACCGAATTCCGTTCCTCCAGGGACGGCCTCAAGGATCCCGTGGCCGACGTCGCGATCTTCACCGACCTGGCCGGGGGCAAGGACGTTGACGCGGCCCTTGACCGCGCCCGCCTGCTGGGCAAGTCCGTCAACGCCACGCGTTCCCTGGTGAACCAGCCGCCGAGCCACCTCTACCCCGAAACCTTCGCCGATGCGGCCAAGGAGCTGTCGAAGGGGCTGCCCGTCAAGGTCACAGTCTGGGACGAGAAGCGCCTTGAAAAGGAAGGCTTCGGCGGCATCATGGGCGTCGGCAAGGGCTCGGCCCGGCAGCCCCGACTGGTCAAGGTGGAGTATTCCCCCGCCAAAGCCACGAAGAAAATCGCACTGGTCGGCAAGGGCATCACCTTCGATACGGGCGGCATCTCCATTAAGCCGGCACTCGGCATGGGTGACATGAAGAGCGACATGGCGGGCGCCGCCGTCGTACTTAATACGGTGCTGGCCATCGCGGGCCTGGGCCTGCCTGTCAAGGCAACCGCATGGCTGTGCATCGCCGAAAACATGCCTTCCGGCGCAGCCTCCCGGCCGGCCGACGTTCTCACCATGTTCGGCGGGAAGACCGTGGAGGTCCTGAACACCGACGCGGAAGGCCGTCTGGTCATGGCCGACGGCATCGTGGCGGCAAGCCAGGAGTACCCGGACGCCATCATCGACGTCGCCACCCTGACCGGCGCCCAGCTGATCGCGCTCGGCAACCGCACCGCCGGCATCATGGGCGCGGACAGCGTGACGGGCCCCCTGAAGGCGGCTGCCGACCGGGCCGGCGAGCTCGTCTGGCCCATGCCGCTGCCCGAGGAACTGCGGCCCAGCCTCGATTCCCAGGTGGCGGACATCGCCAACATTGGTGAGCGCCACGGCGGCATGATGACGGCGGCCGTATTCCTGCGGGAGTTCGTGGGCAAGGACAGGAACGGGCAGACCATCCCGTGGGCGCACATCGACATCGCCGGCCCCTCCTTCAACAACGGCGCGCCCTACGGCTACACGCCGAAGCAGGGCACGGGGTGCACGGTGCGCACACTGGTGGCCTACGTCGAGGATCTCCTGGCCTAGGTCTGTCCACCACACAGGCCAGTCCGTCACGCGGCTGTGCCGGCGGCATGATCCGCTCGCCACACAGCCGCGTGACACTCGACACAAGCGCTCCACAAAAGCACCGGCAAGGTGGAGCATGGATAAGTGGTTCGCTAAGGTGAACCACGGTAGTCACAAATGAAAGGGAAAAAGCCTGCTGGCATAATCACGGCAGAGCAAATTTCCAAGACCAGATGATGCGTACTCTCGTGTCATCGTTCACGCGAGGGAGCGTCTAAGTGGCCGATCAGGCAACTGCGCAAGAATTCGACATCCTGGTACTCGGTGGTGGCAGCGGCGGGTACGCCACGGCTCTCCGGGCCGTTCAGCTTGGCTTCACCGTTGGCCTCGTGGAGAAGGGCAAGCTCGGCGGAACCTGCCTCCACAACGGCTGCATCCCCACCAAGGCGCTGCTGCACTCAGCCGAACTGGCAGACCACGCCCGCGACTCCGCCAAGTACGGCGTGAACGTGACGCTCGACAGCATCGACATCAACGCTGTCAACGCCTACAAGGACGGCATCATTGCCGGCAAGTTCAAGGGCCTGCAGGGCCTCATCAAGTCCAAGGGCATCACCGTCATCGAGGGTGAAGGCAAGCTGCAGGGCACCGACACCGTCGTCGTGAACGGCACCGCCTACAAGGGCAAGAACATCGTCCTGGCCACCGGTTCCTACTCCCGCACGCTGCCGGGCCTGGAAATCGGCGGCAAGGTCATCACCTCCGATGAAGCCCTTACCATGGACTACATCCCCAAGAGCGCCATCATCCTCGGCGGCGGCGTCATCGGCGTCGAGTTCGCTTCCGTCTGGAAGTCCTTCGGCGTCGACGTCACGATCGTTGAAGGCCTGCCCTCCCTCGTTCCGAACGAGGACGCCACCATCGTGAAGAACTTCGAGCGCGCCTTCAAGAAGCGCGGTATCAAGTTCTCCACCGGCGTCTTCTTCCAGGGCGTGGAACAGAACAACGACGGCGTCAAGGTCACCCTCGTTGACGGCAAGACCTTTGAAGCCGACCTTCTGCTCGTGGCCGTGGGCCGCGGCCCGGTCACCGCCAACCTCGGCTACGAAGAGGCCGGCCTCACCATCGACCGCGGGTTCGTGATCACCAACGAGCGCCTGCACACCGGCGTCGGCAACATCTACGCCGTCGGCGACATCGTCCCCGGCGTGCAGCTGGCGCACCGCGGCTACCAGCAGGGCATCTTCGTCGCCGAAGAAATCGCCGGCCTCAAGCCCGTCATCGTCGAAGACGTCAACATCCCCAAGGTCACGTACTCCGAGCCGGAAATTGCGACCGTCGGCTACACCGAGAAGGCCGCCAAGGCCAAGTTCGGCGACGACCAGATCCAGACCCAGGAATACAACCTCGCCGGCAACGGCAAGAGCTCCATCCTGGGCACCAGCGGCATCGTCAAGCTGGTCCGCCAGAAGGACGGCCCCGTCGTCGGCGTCCACATGATCGGCGCCCGCATGGGCGAGCAGATCGGCGAAGCCCAGCTGATCGTGAACTGGGAAGCCTACCCCGAGGACGTGGCCCAGCTGGTCCACGCCCACCCGACCCAGAACGAATCCCTGGGCGAGGCGCACCTGGCGCTGGCCGGCAAGCCCCTCCACGGCTAATTCGTTTCCGCAAGACAACAAGGGCCCGGTGCACCCGGCTCGAACAGCAGGTGCACCGGGCCCGAGCAATGCAGCAATTCATCCGCACTTTTTCAGATCAATAAGGAGAACGGGGACGACATGTCTGAATCCGTTAACTTGCCCGCCCTCGGTGAGAGCGTCACCGAAGGAACTGTCACCCGCTGGCTCAAGCAGGTAGGTGACCGGGTAGAGGTGGACGAACCGCTGCTCGAGGTTTCCACCGACAAAGTAGACACTGAAATCCCCTCTCCGATCGCCGGCGTCATCGAGGAAATCCTCGTCGCCGAAGATGAGACCGCTGAAGTCGGCGCCCCGCTGGTCCGCATCGGTGACGGCTCCGGTGGCGGCGCCGCCGAAGAGGCCCCCGCCCAGGAAGCACCCGCAGCCGCACCGGCACCCGCCGAAGCGGCCCCGGCAGCTCCTGCCGAAGAAGCACCGGCCCAGGAAGCACCCGCAGCCAAGGCAGCGCCCGCGTCCTCCGGCGAAGGCCACGAAGTGACCCTCCCGGCCCTTGGCGAAAGCGTCACCGAAGGCACCGTCACCCGCTGGCTGAAGGCTGTTGGCGATACCGTTGAGGTTGACGAGCCGCTGCTCGAGGTCTCCACCGACAAGGTGGACACCGAAATCCCGTCCCCCGTGGCCGGCACGCTGCAGGAAATCCGCGTCAACGAGGACGAGACCGCCGAGGTTGGTTCCGTCCTCGCCGTGATCGGCTCCGGCGCCGCTGCTCCTGCTGCCGAGAAGCCCGCCGAGGCCCCCGCCGCCCCCGCTGCGGAACAGCCGGCACCGGCAGCTGAGAAGCCCGCCCCTGCCCCGGAGGCAGCCCCCGCGCCTGCTCCCCAGGCTGCACCGGCTCCCCAGGCTGCACCGGCTCCCCAGGCAGCTCCGGCTCCCCAGGCTGCACCGGCACCGCAGGCCGCTCCGGCAGCCGGCGCCGAGTCCGGCTACGTCACTCCGCTGGTCCGCAAGCTCGCCAACCAGCACGGTGTGGACATCGCCTCCGTCTCCGGCACCGGCGTCGGCGGCCGCATCCGCAAGCAGGACGTCCTGGCCGCCGCTGAATCCAAGGCTGCTCCGGCCGCAGCGCAGGCAGCACCTGCCGCAGCGTCCGCCGCTCCGTCTGCTGCAGCGTCCTCGCTGCGCGGCACCGTGCAGAAGGCACCGCGCATCCGCCAGGTCATCGCCCGCCGCATGCGCGAGTCCCTCGAGGTGTCCACCCAGCTCACGCAGGTGCACGAGGTCGACATGACCAAGATCGCCAAGCTGCGCCTCAAGGCCAAGAACTCGTTCCAGGCCCAGAACGGCACCAAGCTGACCTTCCTGCCGTTCATCGCCAAGGCGGTGGCCGAGGCCCTGAAGCAGCACCCGAAGCTGAATGCCGCGTACGACGAGGACAAGCAGGAGATCACCTACCACAACGCCGAGCACCTGGCGATTGCGGTGGACACCGACAAGGGCCTCCTGGTTCCGGTCATCTCCGACGCCGGCAACCTCAACCTTGCCGGCCTGGCCGGCAAGATCGCTGACGTCGCCGGCCGCACCCGCGACGGCAAGATCGGCCCGGACGAGCTGTCCGGCGGCACGTTCAGCATCACCAACATCGGTTCGGTCGGCGCCCTGTTCGACACCCCGATCATCAACCAGCCGCAGGTCGGCATCCTGGGCACCGGTGCGATCGTCAAGCGCCCCGTGGTCGTCCAGGACGAGAACGGCGACGACTCGATCGCCATCCGCTCCATGATGTACCTGTCCCTCACCTACGACCACCGCCTGGTGGACGGTGCCGATGCGGGACGCTTCCTGCAGACGCTGAAGGCACGCCTTGAAGAGGGCGCGTTCGAAGCAGACCTGGGACTGTAGGCTCCAGCCTTTCGACGGCGGCCGTCCGGCTCCCGGTGGGAAACCACCGGAGTACCGGGCGGCCGCTGCTGCTTTTGCAAGCCGCTGTGTCTTTACTACGGCCTGTAGAAGCATCTGGCTAGACTGGTGCCATGAACATCGTCTATAACGTCATGGTCTTCCTGCACATCGTCGGCGCCGCCATGATCGTCGGCATCTGGATCGGCAACATGAAGAAGCCGACCGTCCACCCCCGGCAGTTCGACGGCGCAGCGCTCCAGCTCCTCACCGGCATCGTGATGATGGGTCTGATCCCCGCGCTCGACATGGACGCCAACTATGCCAAGCTGGGTATCAAGTTCGCCGTCGCGCTGGTGGTTGGCGTGCTGGCCTTCATCGGCCGCCGCAAGTACAAGAAGGGCGAGCCGATCTCCACCGGCCTGGCCCACAGCGTCGGCGGGCTGGCACTGCTCAACGTGGCGATCGCCACGCTCTGGCAGTAACCGCCAACCAGGCAAACAGCGACGGCGGCGCCCCCTCCGGCGGGGGGGCCGCCGTCGTCGTTTTAACCTGTCCGGTCATAATCCTCTGACAGCGGACAACCCGTGCAGCGGACGTGCCGAATCCATAGGATTGGTAGCGGCGGGGCTCGGCAGGTGCCGGCCCCGGATCGAATCAACGTTGAGGAGTGACATGGCTACAACACGCAACGCGCACACTGTATGGACCGGAAGCCTGGTGGAGGGCTCGGGCAACACCACGCTGGACAGCTCCGGCCTCGGCACGTTTGATGTCACCTGGAAGGCCCGCACCGAAGCGGCCGAGGGCAAGACCAGCCCTGAGGAACTCATCGCCGCGGCACACTCCGCCTGCTTCTCCATGGCGTTCAGCCACGAGCTGAGCCAGGCCGGTTTCACCCCGGACGAGGTCAACACCAAGGCAGAGGTTGGCTTCCAGCCCGGCACCGGCATCACCGGCAGCCACCTGACCCTGAACGCCCGCATCCCCGGCATCTCCGAGGAGGACTTCCAGCGCATCGCGGAATCCGCCAAGAAGGGCTGCCCGGTTTCCCAGGCCCTGACCGGCATCGAGATCACGCTGGACGCCACGCTCGCCTCCTGAGCCCAAAACCCTGGTCCCTGAGGACCGGAAAAGGCCCTGTTCCCCCTGGTGAATCC